>JAIELM010000193.1 GCA_019752975.1 Undibacterium sp.
ACTGAGGATGCCAGAATTTTTCAAATAATGTTCGAATGCGAGATCAACGCCCCTAGCACGTTCGGGCTTTAATTCAGGATTACCACTACGATCCGGGCGAGTCGCACTATTTAGCGGTGAGATGGTTGGCACCGCAATGATATCGTTCAACGACGGTGCACGATAGCTGCTGGTCAGACTCATGCGTAGCTGATCTTTGCCAGCCCCCGGTATGCGATATACCGCATGCAAAATCGGACTCATGACACTACTACTATTGTCGACGATGTAGTTCGATTTTTTACTATGGGTATTTATTCCCTCCCAACGCAAACCAGCATACGCCGACCACTCTTTATCAATGTCGAATTCATCCTGCACATAAGTAGCCACACGCTTAGTACTCGCATCGAGATTATCGCCAGAGTCGATAAACTGTGGCAATCCATTATCTAGGGAAACGCGCTTTTGATTCCGTTTGCCTGTTTCCACCTCCCAACCTAAGGCCATATTTTGTTTATCGCCGATTGGGGTGGTGTATTTACCGCCGCCACTCAAATTAGTGTCTCGGGTATTATTCACGTCGGTAATAAGGTTAAGTTGCGCGCCATCAGCGCCATATTGATGGCGTTCACTATGACTTTCCGCATGACCCAAACTCGAACCAAACTTAAGATTGAGCTTAGAATTATCTTCAAATTTATGCTGATAAGTGAGATTGCCGCGCGCCATCGTCGAGTCTGAATTGCTGATCGAATCCGCCTTAACGATAGCTGGCTTTTGATAGTTATCGTCTCTAGGATCAGCAACGTAAATCTTTTCAACAATCTGGGACAGATTATGTGAACGAGAATGCGAGCTCATTAAAAATGGTTGAAAATTAAGACTATCGCCGTTTTCAAACTTGTAGCTAAAACGCGGCGTAATATGAATCCCATTGGACGAGCGATCAGTGTGATCGAGCTGATCCTTGGTTTTTTTCAGAACGCCTGTGTCATAAGTATCGACGTTGTGCGATTCGGATTCGTCATGTTGTCCATTGCGAAAAATAGAGCCGCTAATCGCATAGGTTAAAGCACCAATTTGCCCCGGATAAGTAAGCGACAAATTCGGCGCAGTACGTCCTTGTTCCATCCCCAAAGATAACTTCAGGTCGGCATCCTTAGCATGATATTCTTCACGTAAAATAATATTGATGGTGCCAGCAATCGCTTGAGTACTAAACTCGGCCACCGGGCCACGCATAATCTCGATGCGCTCAACCTGATCGGGCGAAAGCGACTCCATAGAAAAACCACGTGGCGGCCGCTCACCATTAAGCAAAATTTGCGTGTAACCTCCACCCATCCCTCGCATGCGCACATCACCACCACGCCCTGGCCGTCCACCTGTGGTCACGCCGGGCAAACGTTTTAAAATCTCACCAACAGTGGAGTCGCCATCTCGGTCTAGCTCTTCTCTACCCACCACAATTTTTCCGGCAATCGAATTACGTCTTAGATCCACGTCGCTTTGTTTGCCTGCGATGATACTAATTTTTTGTACCGTTTCGTTCGCTTTCTGCGCAGTTTGCGATTTCTTCTTTGTTTCTTCAGGAGTCGCTTTTAGTTTACTTTCTTCCGGCACCTTCTGTTTGACGACTTCCTGAATTTCACTTTGTGCGAAGGAAGTCATCGGCAAGGAAAATGCGCTCGCAAATGCAAAAGCAACTGAATTTAGTTTGAAGAACGGTGTCATTGCTTTGTCTATTTCTCATATTGACAGTTAAGTGCAGGGAGGAAAATATCCTCCACGCGATAGCGATCAACATCACTATCGCGCTGGCAATTATATTGCATATCGTCTCAGAGAGACTTAGGCATCCAAGTACGATTTGTATTGAATTGAAACACACTCATGGTAGCCGTTACGTTTCGATACTAATTACTTGAAACTATCGTTCTCACATGATCTCCAGACTCGTCAATCGAACTATTGTCCAGATATCGTCGAATAATCTGCGCGATCTGCACCATACTTTCACCCAAAAGCAAACGATCATGATCGCCGGGTACAATGTGATGACTAGCATCTTGTTGATTGACGATAAACGCATCCCAGCAGGTCAAATCACGACCTAATTTCACTGTCTGCTCAGCCCATACACAATGCACTGGTGCGGACAGCGGTGCGACTGAATAGTCCATGAGTAAGCGACCATTTTGATTCATACTATGGTACTTTTGCAGCAATAAAGACTGAATTGATTTTTCAAAATTCAATTCAAGCTCTAGCGTATTGGATTCATTTTGCAGCATACTAACGAAGTGCTTAATACCAATTTCGGCAACCAAAACACGCACCTTTTCGACTAAAGCTAGGCGTTCCGAATCGTAACGCATAGCTAAGTCTTCCTCACTACCATCGAGCAGATCAACAATGAAATTTTCCAGTGTCATATTTTGAAATTGCGTTATTCTAGGATACGCACTATCTAGCAACATTACCCAACGGACTTGCATTCCTTGCTGCTCTAAGATGTTAGCCATTCTAAACGCCAACATACCGCCTAGCGACCAACCTGCAAGTGTGTACGGCCCTTCTGGCTGTATCAAAATCATCTCTTCAACATAGCGCGCCGCTATCGTATTCAGATCATACGGAGTGATCATGAGACCCGCCTCATCCGCATCTTGAATACCATAAATAGGCCGATCTTCACCGAGCATCCCAACCAGGCCGCTATAACAAAATATCCCACCACCGCCGGGATGAATCAAAAACAAAGGTGATAAATTCCCCTTATGCTGCATCAATACAGCCAGTCGCTTAACACCTCCTTTTGCATTCACGCTGGCAGCAAGCGCTGCAATACTTGGCGTATTGAAAAGCTGTGCCATCGGTAGGCGCACACCGCATTGTTTCTCTATTGCCGAAACTAGCCTCACAGCGGTCAAGGAATTTCCACCCAAAGAGAAAAAATTATCGTGAATTCCAATCTGTGTCAGCTTCAACACGTCGCCCCAAACTAGAGTCAGCTGTTTCTCCATCCATGACTGCGCGGGACTATAGTTGCCTCGACGAGACCCTAGGTCTGGTTGCGGCAAAGCTTTTAAATCTACTTTGCCATTTCCCGTCAAAGGTAATTCATCTAATAGGACAAATGCAGCAGGGATCATATAATCTGGCAGGACTTCGCCTAAATGC
>JAIELM010000114.1 GCA_019752975.1 Undibacterium sp.
GATACGCAAGGCATGCGGTGCTGGTGTCGTACCGCATGCCACCAATTGTGTACCCGCCGCATCTCCATCGCTAAGACGCGCAATACGTCGCTCCCCCAAAGCTTGCTTATCGACCGTCAGTACAGTCGGCAAAGCATCCCAATCACTACCGGAAATCGCCAAGGTGGTCTCAGCAAGACCATAACTAGGAAAAAAAGCTTCCGGTCTAAAACCCACCGCTGCAAAACGTTGAGAAAAACGCTGTAAAGTATCAGCACGCACAGGTTCGGCAGCGTTATAAGCAACTCGCCAACTACTAAGATCCAATCCCTCCAAATCAACATCGTCAATTTTATCGGTACACAAATCGAAAGCAAAATTAGGCGCTCCGCACAAACTCCCTTTGTAACGACTAATCGCCTTCAGCCACATCGCAGGATCACGCACAAAACTCGCCGGTGCCATCAGTACCGTAGTGTTACCCAATACGACCGGTAACAACACCGCGGTTACCAATCCCAAATCATGAAAGGCAGGTACCCAATTAACGAAGACATCACCAGCGCAAGCCGACGAGATCGCCATTAGATGATGTGAATTGGCCAGAATATTGGCATGCGTGACGATCACACCTTTGGGCGTACCAGTTGATCCCGAAGTGTATTGTAAAAACGCAGGCGCATCGGCTGAGGGAAGAACAGAAGCTGAAGTAGCTGCTAATGCCGGCTCGATATGATCGTTTGAAATTTTGTCGCTAGCGTGAAAAGTCAACGACAGTCCTAGGGTATTTTGTTCTAACCATGCGGCCTGAACATTGGCCAATTCGGATTCGGTCGTCAAAGCGATCACAGCTTCACAACTCTGCGCCACATTGATAATACGATCTGACTTGACGTTACGCCTTGGCGGATACAACGGCACTGCCACCATGCCAGCCAACAAGCATCCATAGAACGCGCGTAGGTAGGCCAAACCAGGTGGGAAAAACAGCATGATACGGCTGCCCACTTCAGCGCGACTCTTTAAGAAATCCGCAACCGCAGTGGCATCGGCGAGTAATTGGGAATAACTTAGGTCTTGCGGTACAGCTTCAAGATCACTCAAGAAACAAAAAGCAAGTGCATCCGGTTTTGTTCTAACATGTTCATGCAAATGGTCGATAATGGTAAAATTCGCTGCTAAGTTCATTGCTAATTTCCTGTATGCTGAATTAAAGCTTACACAAAATCGTCCCACTTAGAACTCGCCCTCGACCGACTTAGTTCGAAGGCGTCTAGTATCTAGTAACCACAGTCCTTGAGCACCTTAGCAGCGCTAAAGGAGGCGACGCTGAGGCGACGATGAGGCGATTTCGTAAGCCCTGATAAACGCCTCAATAAGACTCACTGGCCTCAAGTTGATCAAATAATTTTTGTATGTTACCGGCCTCGAATGCAGCAAACTCGTCGGTGCGTTCAATAAACTCAAACATCATTCCGGAATTTCTATCCCGCTGAGTAAATATCTGAACCAAGTTACTACCACGAATAAGATCAGTAGCAAACTTCACACCGGACGCACGCAAGCGATCACTGAGCTGCTCGACGTTATCCACTTCAACCGCCAGATGTTGTACCCCCGGCCCGTATTTTTCTATGTAACGACAGACTTGCGACTCGGGACTAGTTCCTTGTACCAGTACAATAGAAAACCCCCCTGCCTTCAACTCTGCTGATAACATACCAGTCGCGGCACCTTCGACTTCGCGCTGCTGCTGCACCTCAAAGCCAAAAATATCACGATACAAGAATAACGCTTCTTCCATATTGACCACCGCAATAGCAACATGATCGACCCGACTATTGACACCAAAAATCTTTTTCATAATTCCGCCCGACGTTTCTGATAATACCAATTCTAAAATGTGAGACGCTACACTATAAGTAGAGCATGTACAATAGATTTGATGATTTAACTCAATATATCAGCAAGCAAAAAAAATGTTTCTTTTTGGAATTTAATTCGAGCTAGTACTAACACCATTTGAAAAAATACCAAGTACACTATGAGGAGCATGCCTTTGCACAGAAAAACAAGCACATTATTTTTGCTAAGATGGTCATCTTTCCTGCTAGAATGTTGGCAGATTAAACAATTATTTTTAAACTACTTTTTAAGTCAAGGAGACAATATTATGGGCTCAAAAAAATTATTCCTGAGTTTAGCGATACTCAACTTATGCAGCATAACGGGCGTGTCAACAGCCATGGCTGATGGCCGAGGTTTTACCGTAGAAGATTTAGTCAAGATGGAACGTGTTGGAAGTCCCGCCATTTCTCCTGACGGAAAACAGGTGGTTTATGCGGTACGCACCACCGACTTAGACAAGAATCGCGGACGCTTCGATCTGTGGTTACTGAACTTAGATGAGGCACATCCTACGCCAAAAAAACTCAGTAATATTGAGAGCAATAACGAAGGCAACAACTCCGGTGCGGTCTGGTCGAATAAAGGCGATGCAATATATTTTATCTCCACACGTACAGGAAGTGGGCAAATATGGCGTTTACCAATTGCCGGTGGAACTGCCACGCAAGTGACTCAACTTCCCGTCGATGTAGAGAGTTTTAAGATTGCGCCTCAAGACGACAAAGTGCTGATGTCCTTGGAAGTATTTCGCGATTGCGTTGATCTTAACTGTAGCAAAGACCGTTTAGAAAAAAATGCGAAAATCAAAGCCAGCGGAAAAATTTACGACAAACTATTCATACGTCATTGGGACACTTGGTCCGATGGTCGCCGCAACGTACTCTACTCGGCACCATTAAACCAAGCCCATGTAGTCGACTCCGCACCAGTCAGCTTATCTGGTTCATTAGAAGCTGATGTGCACTCTAAACCCGATGGTGACCAAGAAGATTATGGCTTCTCTCCCGATGGTAAAAGCGTGGTATTTTCCGCTCGCATCGCCGGCAAGAACGAATCTTGGTCCACCAATTTTGACCTTTTTCAAGTAGCGGCAAGCGGTGGCACACCAAAAAATCTCACGTCGGATAACAAAGCCTGGGATGCTAAGCCTAGCTTCTCGCCGGATGGTCAAACCTTAGCCTATTTGGCGATGAAACGCCCCGGTTTTGAAGCGGATCGTTTTCAAATCATGCTAATGGATGTGAAGACTGGTAAAAAGCGTA
>JAIELM010000338.1 GCA_019752975.1 Undibacterium sp.
TCCAGCATCATCCACACGAATGAGGGGAACGCCCTGCGGCAAGTCGGTTCCCATGGCAAAGAGGCTGTCCATCCCTGCGCCCAGATTGAAGATCGCCTTCAAATCAGTACGCCCTTTCAACATCGTTGCTGGTGGCTTCCAGACCAAAGCATAATCGGCTGGAGCATCATCACCCTCCTGCCAAATACGAATATGTGCGTGTGGCAAACTTTGCTTAAAAGCGTTCAGCCAAGTCTCAGGATCAGCTCCTGCAGCATAATAAATGATCTCCATACCTAGCTCGCGCGATCAAAAACTGAGATTGTAACTGTTTGCGGTGCCGACAGTGGCAGAAGTAAAATAAATTGACTTCCTGCTCCGACTTGGGATTCGACGCTGATACTGCCGCCGAGCACGCCGCTGACCAGATTATGCACGACATACAGGCCTAAACCCGAACCACCTTGACCTAAGCTGGTGGTAAAAAACGGGTCAAACACTCGGGAAAGTATCTCTGGATCAATTCCTCGTCCATTATCACTGAGCACCAATCGCATAACTTGGTGCTCCCCAGAATTGTCCGTGCTTGCGCTATGAAGATGAAGTTTGACTTGTAAAAGTTGATTCGCTATCGGTGCATGTACCCAAGTATTTTCCAGCAAATTATGCAAAACTTGTTCTAGTGCAGCTGGATAACTATCCAAGTAAAATTCACTCTCGAACTCAAAAAGTGTTTGTATTGATCGTGCTTCAAATTCACCTCGGAACTGCAGCAAACATTGTTCTATTAGGTCAACCACACCAAACTGATGGCGCTTCATACTTTTTTGATCAGCTGCAATTTTTTTAAAGGTCGATACCAGTTCAGCGGCGCGCCGGACACTGCGATGGATCAAATCCAAAGCGACACGGCTTTGGCTTAAGTAATCATCGAATCGCTTACGATTTAACTTACCAGCAGCAAGCTCTTTATCCAATTGTCGCAACTGATCATCCATGGTCGATACCGTCATTAAGGTATTCCCTAGCGGAGTATTGAGTTCGTGCGCAACACCAGCAACTAAATGCCCAAGCGCAGCTAATTTTTCGCTTTGGACTAACTTACCCATGACGCGTTGTAATTCTTCGTTGCGGTTCGCCAATTGCACTGTGCGTTCGTTAACCAAATCCTCCAAATGCTGACGATAATGTTCTAATTCAACGGTGCGTTGCTTGACACGTGATTCCAATTCTCGGGTTTGATCATAGAGCGCAAGATGGGTTTTTATTCGCGCTAATACGATCACGGGACTAAAAGGTTTGGTGATGTAGTCAGCCGCACCGAGCGTCAAGCCATGTTCCTCATCGTCATGCTGCTCCATCGCCGTGACAAAAATAATCGGGATGAGTTTGCGTTCTGGATTGGCTTTGATTTGTCTACATACTTCATAACCATCCATTATCGACATCATGATATCGAGTAAGATCAAATCAGGCGGATGCTCACCATTGACTATCTTGATGGCGCGTTCACCATTTATGGCAATTTTCACTTTGTAATCGACATTCAAAATCGACGACAAGAGATCGATATTGTAGGGAAGATCATCGACTATCAAAATAGTATGCCGATGACCAAGATCCGAACTTGCTGTGCTCATCGCTAGTCCCCACTATCGAGAAAAGCTTGAAGCGCTAGTAGCGCTGCTTGGAAATCATATTCTTCGACATATTTTATGACTATTTCAAATGCATTTCCTTGCTCATTTCGCTCACGCGAACTTTTCAACAATGGCAGAATGGTAGTGGCTAATTTGACGGCACTACTATCATCATCCGCCAATAATTGGGCAAGCTCGTGCAACTGTGCGGTCAACAGTTTTTCATCAATCTCGCGATTACCTAATTCACCGAGCGCACCTATTTGAGCCTCGTCGCTTACACCTTCCAAGTCACTAATGGTTTTCACTAGACGGTTTAGCGGCTCTGCAACTTCTAGCAGCAAGCGATCAAGTTCTTCTAGCTCCCGCGATTGCAAAGCATGTTCCAATGCCCGTGCCGCGACTGTCAGTTGCTCGGCACCGATATTGGCTGCAAGACCTTTGAGGGTATGGGCGTGATGTTGTGCCGCTTGCAGATCGTTGGCGTCGATTTGGCTACGGATTCGCTGATCAGCTTGCATTTGATTTTGCATAAAGCGCTTGAGTAGCTTACGGTATTGTGCCACGTTGCCACGCAAACGCTGACGTGGGCCGGCGCTATCGACACCCGCCAATTCTGGCCAAAGTGCCAGTTTGCTCGAGTTCTGAAGAGTCAGGTCATCGTTCACTACAGGGTGGATTTTCGGTGTCATCCAACGTGCAACCGTACTGAGAAAATTCTCTACGTCGATAGGTTTAGCGATATGGTCATTCATCCCGACACTCAAGCACTTTTCTCTATCTCCCGCCATCGCGTTCGCGGTCATGGCAAGTATCGGTAAATTGGCAAATTCCTCTCGGCTACGAATAATGCGGGTGGCTTCAAATCCATCCATTATCGGCATGTGCCAGTCCATCAAAATCACATCGTAAGTATTTTTCTCTACTTTGGCGATCGCTTCAACGCCGTTTTTGGCAAGCTCAACGATAACTCCGGCCTCGACTAAAATATCCGTAGCCAGTTCTTGATTGACTTCATTGTCTTCGACTAAAAGCACTTTCCTGCCGCGGATTTTTTCCACACAAGCATCAATGTTTACTCGCTTAATTGGATCACTGACAACTGGCTGGGTTTTCAGTTGCAAAGCCCGCTGTATCGTATCGTTTACCTGCGACACATTCACGGGCTTCTCTAAGATACCGTCAAGTCGTATTCCCTTAGATTTTTCCATTAATTCATCACGGCTATAGGCGGTTACCATCACCACTGTCAGTGTTTCTGAAATACTCTCCATGGCGCGAATACGGCGCACAGCCTCGATTCCATCCATGCCGGGCATAAACCAATCCATAAAGACGAAGTGATATGGTCTTCCTTTTTTCTGCGCTAATTCCAATTCGATTAAACTTGCCGCTCCACCTGGGCGTAGTGTGACCTGAATGTCTAAGTGACTAAAAATACTGGCCATGATTTCACGTGCACTTTCATTGTCATCCACCACCATTACCCGTAAATACTCAAGCCCCTGTGGAGCCACTAATTCTGCACT
>JAIELM010000334.1 GCA_019752975.1 Undibacterium sp.
GACTTCATTATTCATCTTCACGCCAGTCATATAGGCTGCCATCGATGGTGCACTATCTGTGGTTTGCGCATCATTAGAGTAAGTTTTAATTCTGGCCGTACGCTCTAATGTATCCATGTTCAGGTTGCCGCTTTCACCGTATTTGTAGATGCGTGCTGCGGTCACCGTGGTCGGGCCCATACCGTCGCCTAGGAAAAATATAATATTTTTCGCCGTGCTTTGTGCTGCCGCTAAATCAGCAAAAGTGAGTGCCAATAAGGTGGCAAGTAATTTGGTTTTCATGTTCAGATTCCTTAAATATTTTATGTCTTATAGGCCAATAGCTGTTTTGATTAGCGCATTTACCTTGGTATTGTCTATCGTGCCGTAAAAGCTATCGGCTCCTTTACCAATTGCACCTAAGAACACATCGGCACCGCCATGTGTTTCATTTCCAGCAGTGACGCGAACTACCGCTTCTTGGTGGTAGGTATTGGCGCCAGTCAGGGTTTCATCAAAGTTGATGAGCAGCGAACGGCTGCCTTGGGTGCGGTTTTCGCCATTGCCAAAACCGATGATGGAGTAAGGAACGCCATCTAAGTCTTTGTCAGGTAGGCCAGTGACATAGTTTTTTACTACACCTAATACACCAGCATTGCTAGCAGAGGTTTTTCCTGTGCGCTTAGCGTAACCATTCAACACTAGTGTGTGATCATGATCGGCAGTGACGACGATTAAAGTGTTTTTGAGTTCTGGGTCAGTGACTTTGGCTTTGGCAATGGCGGCTTTAATGGCGTTGTCGAAGGCAAGGGTATCTTGTAGGGCTTTTTTTGCAGTGGTCTCATGCAGGGCGTGATCGATACGTCCACCTTCTACCATCAAAAAATAACCTTTACTATTTTTGCTTAATACTTCCATCGCCTTAGTGGTCATTTCGGCTAAGCTGGGTTCTTTGGCCGCGTCGCGATCAAGGTCGTAGCTCATATGGCTGCTGGTAAATAGGCCGAATAAGCGCTCGGTTTTGCTCGCATCGATTGCCGCTAATTCTGTGCT
The DNA here is from genome assembly GCA_019752975.1 of Undibacterium sp. GTDB lineage: Bacteria > Pseudomonadota > Gammaproteobacteria > Burkholderiales > Burkholderiaceae_D > Undibacterium. The sequence continues at coordinate 1,033 of JAIELM010000334.1, forward strand.
AGTGCCGGCGTAAGAATAATTTTTCGCCTTCATTTCGGCGACTAGATCACGCCCATCTGAGCGTTTTCCACCGTCTTTGAATGGAGTGAAGAATTGTTTGCCACCACCGAGTAAAACGTCCAATCCAGCTACCCCAAGTGCACTGTTAAATCCTGCTCCGCCAGGCACAACTTGCGCAGCGATATCGTTTTCTAAATCGCGGTGGCAGATATGTGAATAGGTCGCTGCTGGGGTGGCATGAGTGACGCGGGTAGTGGTGACTACGCCAGCGGATAGGCCTTTAGACTTTGCTGATTCAAGCAAGCTAGTCGCTGCTGTGCCATTGGATGTGCCGCAATTATTGACTAATTTATTGCCATTCGCATCGACACCTGGATCTTTGGCGATGGTGTCTGGTGACATGGAAATGACTTCATTATTCATCTTCACGCCAGTCATATAAGCCGCCATCGATGGCGCACTATCAGTCACTTGCGCATCGTTGGAATAAGTTTTGACGAAGGCGGTTTCTGGCAGGGTATCCATGGTGAGTTCACCGTCTTCACCAACGGCGTAAATACGCGCGGCGGTCATGGTAGTCATACCCATACCATCACCCAAAAAGAAAATCACATTCTTAGGCACTTCCACGGGTGGTATCACTACTACCGCCGGTTCGGGAGTCGTACTGTTGCTGCTGCATCCGGTGGTCAATACAGCGAGAGCCGCACTGACAGCGGCGATCAAAAGATAATTGGGTTTCATGTTCAGATCCACGTCAAATAAAAAAGTGGACTATAGCAACCGTGTGTGACATATCTATGACCAAAGTCATCTCAGGCGAAGATTTGAATAAGATTTGAACGGACGCTCTAATTTCGGTTTTTATAAAAAAAAAGCCTGTCGAGAAAACCCGACAGGCCAAAACCGGTACTACTCACTTACCCGCTCAAACTGCGAGCGGCCCTACTTACCACTAACTACTTACCACAAACTGCTTACTACAAAAAAGAGACCAACATATTTCTCTCAACTTAGGCGCTTACCATCTTCTTTCCAAAAACTACGCGGAATGCTTTCATCGCCAAGCGATACACTAAGCGCACAAAAATTAAGGTGAGTACGGCTTCCAATAAGGTCACCAAAACGGCTAACACTTGGTTATAACGAGCGCTGCGACGCGCTAGCTTTGCCATCATTCTGTCTCTTGCAATTTCTATGCTGTCGTAAAAACTCGGGACAACTAGCAAGGTCAAGAAGGTCGAGGTAATCGTCCCGCCGATGATGGCAATCGCGAGTGGGCGATAAAATTCACCGCCTTCACCTAAGGCTAATGCTACTGGTAACATGCCAGCGATCAGTGCAAAAGTGGTCATCAAAATCGGACGTAAGCGTACTCGTCCTGCATGCATTAAGGCGTCCTCACGATTCATTCCCATTTGCTCTTGTTTCCTAGCTGCGTCGAGTAAGAGAATGGCGTTTTTCGCGACTAATCCCATCAGCATAATGATGCCAATAAAACTCATGAGATTGATCGTTCCACCAGTGAACAGTAGCCCTAACACGACTCCGATGAGGGACAGTGGTAGTGACAGCATCACCGCCAATGGCGCGGTGAAAGAGCCAAATTGCATCACCAAGATCAGGTACATCAGGCCTATCCCTGAGAGCAAAGCGATCAGCATTTCTGTGAATAATTCGTCTTGCTCTTTTCCATCACCATCTAAGGCCAGCCCATAACCGGGTGGATAGCTAATGGTGTTGGCTAGCGCCATTGCATCCTTGCTGACTTCGCCGCTGGATCGTCCCTGCACATTGGCCGATACCGTGATGGTGCGTTTGCCGTTGTGATGTTCTATCCCAGAAGGTCCTTTACCCATGCTGACACTGGCGATTTGATCTAGGGGAATCATTTCGTTCGTACCTGATATGGCAATCGGTAGGCGTTCTATATTTTCCTTACTGACTCTATCGAGTGGATGTAAGCGCACCGCGACGTCTCTGGTTTCCCCGGTTGGATCTACCCAGTCGCCCACTTCAATCCCGGCAAAGGCGATACGTAAGGACTGTGCCGCGTCGTTGATTGAGATGCCCATAGAATTGGCGAGACCGCGATTCATCTCT
>JAIELM010000343.1 GCA_019752975.1 Undibacterium sp.
CCACGGTACTTGTATTGCATAGAATTTTCTGGATTGGTTTCCAGTACATATAAGTCTTCTTGATCTATGCTCATGATGGTTAGACCAAAGGCGATCGTTCCATTGTGACCGATGGAGATGCCGGGCAGAGCAGGCTCACCCGCACCGATGACGTCTAAAGTAGGAGAACGCAGGTGAGCAATGTAACGTAATGAGGGGGCGGAATAGGCGCGATGTGGATCATTCGCGAGGATGGCGCGTCCGGCGGTGGATTTACTTGGAGCGATGACCCAATTGTTGCTACCTTCCATGGGTTCTTCATTGTTGCGCTCAAGATATGTTGTTGCGGGTGAGTTTTCTGCTAGAGATAGCTGCAAATTTTTGGCGTCAAACGATACATTTTGTGTTGCTAAGGTAAATTGTCGTAGCACGTCGTTTGGCAAGCAGGGATCAAGTCCTTTCGGTACTTTGGTTTTCCATGTTGGCGTTAGACCTTGCCTAACCAAGTCCAATTCTAATTCCCCCGCACAGGCCAATTTGGCACGTGCTACTTCTGAGTTCAGATTGCGGGTTAAACCATGGCTGCGAATACGCACGATGTCTGCCGCTTGCCATTTGGCCGGCAAGTAATTTAGTTTTTTAAATTCAAATGGTAAGGCTTCGGGATGAGCCGTCACAAAGTCGACATAGGCATTGATACCAGCAACAAAACTAGTGCTGATTTGCGCTGCTTGTTTACCATAGGACGCCCATTCCTTTTGCATGTCACCACGGTACAAAAATAGTCGAGCAGCGCGGTCTTGTTCTAAGTAGGCATCACCATAGACTGACGATAACTCGCCCAAGCCACGACGTCGCCATAAATCAAGTTGAAATAAGCGATCTCGCGCGGCATTAAAGCCTTGCGCAAAAAACAGATCGGGTTCATTCTCTGCGTAAATATGTGGAACTCCCCAAGTGTCTACTAAAATCTCGGCGTTGTGCTGTAAGCCTGCCACCTGCCAGGTTTGGCTCTCTGGGATTGAAGGCACTATGGCGGCAGTTTGCGCCAAGAGCTCTCCAGCAAAACCAATTTGGCACATGCTCAAAAGGACGAAAGATCGCAATGATTTTGTTAGGTTGGGGAATTTATGGATCATAAATAGGTCAAAAATAGGTCAAAAATAGGAAAGAGGTTTGCTGGCATAGTGGCTGAGTAGTTGGCAAGTATAAACCCAATCCAATGCGCCTTAAATTGATTTCGCACCACCGATTTTGCATTTCGTCGCAAAACTTAACTGATATTGAATTTGAACGCGAATAATGTTAGTCCTTAGCGTGTCTAGTTGAAGTAGTCGTACTTCGTAGCTCAATCTATATTTTATATAAAGGAGATCAGTTGATGGAACATGCAATCGATAGTCAAACGCATTCTGCCGCCAAAATAGAAGCATTGGGCTTACTTAAACCTGTTGCTGCCAGCGAACGAATTGCTGCCTTGGACGTGATACGCGGCTTTGCGTTGATCGGTATTTTTTTCATGAATGTGGAGTGGTTTAATCGCTCATTTGCGGATTTTAGCCTTGGCATTCCGGTGGGTGTTTCTGGGCTCGATTGGTGGGCGCATTATTTTGTGAATTTTTTCGTGGCAGGTAAATTCTGGACTATCTTTTCTCTTTTGTTTGGGATGGGTTTTGCACTCATGTTAGGTCGAGCGGAAGAAACGGGACGGGCTTTTCTTCTACCCTATATTCGACGCATTATTGGTTTGGCGATTTTTGGGATTCTGCACACTGTTTTGGTGTGGCCTGGCGATATTTTGTACAGTTACGCTTTTACGGCTGCTGGGCTATTGATTGTTTTGTTTGGACGTTGGCAGTGGATAGTGTTGAGTATTTTGCTCATGTTGGGGTTGAGTGCTATTCCTAAGATGGGTGAGTCTTTTGGCAGCCTTGCCGCGATGATAGGTTTGATGGGCGTATTGGCACTATTCATTCGCAATGAACGCCGCTTCAAAATTCTCGGATTCACGGTGCCCTTGTTTTCTTTGATTTTATTGATTGGTTTGTGCTTATTGCTGTTGGCGGTGGGCGCAACTTGGTTGATTCCAGCTATGTTAGCCGCACGCACTGGATTGATTGTCGCTGCATCCTTAGTCGGTGTGACGGCAGTGCTGACAACGATTTTTCATCAACCAGCGTCGGATCGTACTTGGCGTATCAGTGTTCTCTTATACTGTATGCCATTTTTAACGATGTTGGTGTTTGGGGTAATTGATTACCAAAAGCCTTTGACCAATGTCTTTCATAATCAAGCGGCGGTTAAATTGGCGGCGGAAAAAATGATCGCTAAGGCAGAAAAAGAGAAGGTAGAAGCTGCTGCCAAGTTGGATAAGGGAAAGGCAGAGGCGAAGGAGAGTGTGAAAAAGGCCGACGACAATGCCAAGCCCAAAACCGAAGCTGAGAAAAAACTAGAAGAGGCCGCCGATAGAATCAATAATATTCAGAATCGTCAAAAAGAAGCACGCGAGGATGTTGTTTTGCTCAAGACCGGTTCTTATACGGAGGTCGCTCGTCATCGGCTCAAGGAGTTCTTAGAAGGGCCAACTAGAGCGGGAGGTTTGGCATTTTCTGGAATCGCTATGTTCTTAATTGGTTTATGGTTTGTACGTGCGGGCATCATGGCGAAGACGGCCAATCATTTAGCTTTCTTTCGTAAGCTGGCCGCTTTTGGCCTACCCTTAGGTTTAGGTTTAAGCGTGATTGCTAGTAGTATTGCGGTCAGTCATGTGCGTGGTGTCGATGGTGATGGTTGGCAGTTGAAAGATGCCTTACTTAACTTAGGTAATCTGCCGACTTGTCTCGCTTATGTCAGTCTCATCGTGTTGATGTTGCACAGTAATTCGATTTTTTCCAAGATCAAAGTTTTAGCACCATTTGGGCGTATGGCCTTGACTAATTATTTGACGCAATCCTTGATACAAGCGAGTTTTTTCTACGGTTGGGGCTTGGGTAATTTTGGCATGGGACGGGCGCAGCAGTTGGGCTTTGCGGTCATCGTGATAGCACTGCAAATTGTGTTTAGCCATTGGTGGTTGTCTAAATTCCGTTACGGCCCTATGGAATGGGTATGGCGAGCGATTACCTACTGGCAAATTCCAAAACTAAAAATTGAA
>JAIELM010000389.1 GCA_019752975.1 Undibacterium sp.
ATCGACCGCTGCGGCGGAGACGGGACGTTTTCGTAGTGCAAGCATTAAGCTGGCACGTAATTTAGAACTCTCGTATTCGGAGCGGCTGCCATTCTTTTTGACGATGACGGGCATCGCTAGTTCTATGCGTTCATAAGTGGTGCAACGCTTGTCGCAGAGGGTGCATTTTCGTCTACGGCGTATGCTATCGCCTTCTTCTGATACGCGAGTATCGATGACTTGGGTGTCAGCATTGTGGCAGTAAGGACATTTCATAAAATGGTAGGGTCAGCTCGTTGTCCACGCATGTTACCGCTATATGCCTGACGATGTTTTTGGATGATGACGTATGTTTATTCAGCTTAAGGTATGAATATAAGTTCAGGCCTATACCTTGCTTGTTGATTGTCGCCTTTAAATTTTTTGTACTAATACTATGAAAGCTGCCTCTCTCGCCTACTTTTAGCGGGAATTTAGCGACTTTGTTGTACATCAAGGTCGCTAAATTCCCGATTAAATTCACGGGACTGACACAAAATAGCGTGGCGCAAGTGAAATGCTTACCTCCGAAGGTAATCAGAGTACCTGCATTCCCCTTTATTTTTGATAGACAGGAAAGGCAGAAGTCAATTTTTTCACTTCAACTTTTACTCTCTCTATCGTAGCTGCATCGTGTGGATTATCCAATACGTCGGCTAATAAGTTGCCGACAATAATCGCTTGCTCTTCTTTAAAACCACGGGTCGTCATTGCTGGGCTACCTAGGCGTATGCCGGAAGTGACGAAAGGTTTTTCGGGATCGTTAGGGATGGAATTCTTGTTGCAGGTGATGTGAGCAGAGCCTAAAATTGCTTCCGCCGCTTTGCCCGTGATGTTTTTAGAACGCAAGTCCACCAACATCAAATGGGATTCAGTGCGACCAGAAATAATCCTTAATCCACGGCTGATCAAGGTCTTGGCGAGCGCATCGGCATTCTTTAATACTTGTTCTTGATAAGCTTTAAATTCTGGATCTAAGGCCTCTTTGAACGCCACTGCTTTACCCGCGATGACATGCATTAAAGGGCCACCTTGCAGGCCTGGGAAAATCGCTGAGTTGATGATTTTTTCGTGTTCGGCCTTCATCAAAATGATGCCGCCACGTGGGCCACGTAGGGATTTGTGGGTAGTAGAGGTAACGAAGTCTGCAAATGGTACTGGATTAGGATATACGCCGGCAGCGATTAGGCCAGCATAGTGGGCCATATCGACCATGAAGTAAGCGCCGACTTCTTTGGCGATTTTGGAAAAACGTTCAAAATCAATCTGTAACGAATAGGCAGAGGCACCGGCGATAATCAGTTTTGGTTTGCTCTCGCGGGCTAAACGCTCCATCGCTTCATAATCGATCTCTTCTTTGTCGTTAAGGCCGTAGGAAACCACGTTAAACCATTTCCCTGACATATTGAGCGGCATACCGTGGGTTAAGTGACCACCTTCCGCCAGGGACATGCCCATGATGGTGTCACCCGGTTTTAAGACCGCAAAGAACACACCCTGATTGGCTTGTGAGCCAGAGTTGGCTTGTACATTGGCAGCTTCTGCGCCAAAGATTTTTTTGATGCGATCTATCGCTAATTGTTCGACCACATCGACGTTTTCGCAACCGCCATAGTAGCGCTTACCGGGATAACCTTCAGCGTATTTATTGGTCAGTTGAGATCCTTGCGCTTCCATCACGGCGGGTGAGGTGTAGTTCTCTGAAGCGATGAGTTCTATATGCTCTTCTTGACGGTGATTTTCATTTTGTATCGCTGCGAGTAACTCTGGATCGATATTGGCAAGGGTGTGGTTTTTGGAGAACATGGGTTTCCTGTAAGAAAATTTAGAATCTACCCAAAATCGTGCCAACGTGGTGAGACAGCATGGCCGGGGAATTTTGCGTGAACTCTATGAAAAATGATGCGCAAATTTTACGTGATGAGTCCCTTTTGAGCAAGCGCAAAAGGGACATCGCTGTGCTTGCTGAGGTTGAAACTGAAATGATATTTAATGTGTTTGGCGTTTTGCCTATAGATATTTCTGTACTTAGAGCAGACTCAGAATCGATTTTTTTAGTCTTCAGTCATCCAAAAAAACACGGTCGTCAATCGTTTTTCCCTTAGCTCTTTGCCAAAATATCCTGTGGCACAGTGAACTAGATTGGACTTGTAGAGAATCAGACGATTGAAAACGTTTTCTACTCTGAGGTCCTCATACCAAGCCTGTATCGGCAGTGACTTGACTTTGAGTGCATCGACTAAATTGTTGTAGGGAGCCGCGACCATGTTGCCACCGATGGCACCGTTAGGATAGCGCAGGCGACAAAAACTGGTGCCAGAGTTAGGTGGCGGATTAGGACTGAGATAGATCACGCAGGCGTAACGACATAGATTGCGGCTGTCGGTGTGCGGGTGCGAAGTACTTTCTGTAGCGCCGACTAATTGGGCGACATTGCAATCTAATCTGAGTCCATTGGCGGGTTGTTCCCTCCAGAGCTTGGTTTTTCCTGTGAGTTGTTTTACTCTGGTTTCGAGAAATTCTAGCTCGCTGGTGTTGAGTGCACCATGAAAACGCATCCCTGGCCAGCTCTCCGGTTGGTAAGGCATGCCATATTCCCAGTGTTCTTGGCTGAAGCAGCGTTCTGCGATTTCGTCTGCGTTTGAGAAGGCATTATCGACGATCCAATAATTTTTTCCGTGCTCAAGTTTTTCATAGGCTAACTTGGGTGCGATGGGGGAAATCGGCGGTAACACGATATGAGGTTCGGGCAGCGGTAGCATAGAAATGGGCGTGTATGAGTGCAAGGATAATGAAGTCAGATGCTAGCGCATACCACGCCCTATTGGCAATACATTATGTAAAAACCTTGGATAGTGGTTGAGTACTTGGTCTTTATAGGACTTAGGCAAAATTGCGCTGGCTAGCCGCAGAGCCGAAGGCAGTAGTTAAGTGCCACAAGGCGATAGCAACAAGTCTAGCGTCTGTTTTGCGTAAGTCTTGCTTTATTTTTTTGGTTCAATTTCTGCAGCAAAAGCCTTGGCTTGGCTGCCTATGCGTAATACTCGTGCTTGGCGTAGCTCAGTCAGACCTTCTAATTTTTCTAGTAGCTCTTTACCCGCAAAGAGCTTGCCT
>JAIELM010000173.1 GCA_019752975.1 Undibacterium sp.
TTGCTAATAGCTCGCTATTCGCGCCTCATTCGCAGCAAAACTGTCTCGAAAAGTGCATCCCTCATCATCAAAAATCCTAATGAAAATCTTGGTTGAAGAAAATGTACAAAGATTTTTTAGACTACATTCAATACCTACGATACCTTGCAATTACTATGCCATATGTTTTTGGGGGACTGTGCACGAAAGAAAAATGACGAAGCTACAGAATGAAGAAAGAGGTTTTTGATGAGCAAAATGACTGCCTCTAGGGTTTCGGCGACAAGTGTGTTGTGTGTCCGCGGACATCGTAATGTGTCCACGTATCTGGGTTAGTAACGACCCATTCCACGCTTTGTTATTCCTCTTATTGACGTGAATAACGTCGTGAATAACATCGTGAATAACATCGTGATGTGACATCAGGAATGAGATTTCCATTTGTACCCTAGTTGCAATTGCTTTTTTTTTGAATCTTGATACTTTGACGCATAAGCTGCGTCTTGATTGCAACACAATGGCGAAATTAATCGCCAGTGCAAGCCATTATAGACATTAAATCATTCATAATTAACCGCAATATTTGCTGCCTATAGGGCTTCCGTAAAATTGCGCTGGCTAGAGCCTGCCCTCGAATGCTTGAATCGGGGGCGCGGAGACTAAGGCAGTCCTTTGGTACGTCAAGGCGCATACAACAACGCCAGCGTCTGTTTGCGTAAGCTCTACCCAATTTAAGGAACATCACTATGCCTAGTCTCAACGAAGTATTGATCCAAACCACACAAACCGACTTAATGCACCAAGTTACCGTGCTGGAGACCTCGCCAGATACGGGCTTAGGCATTAACGACTTACTGCAATCACATGGTGTCGACCCACTCCCTAAAACCCCAGGAAACGTCGGCTTATGTCTCAGTGGCGGTGGTAGCCGTGCTTTATGTGCGGGTCTGGGACAATTGCGTGGCTTGCAAGCCCTGAGCAAAAATGGGGCTAGTTTACTGAGTCAAATTAAAGCAATCTCTACCGTTTCTGGTGGCTCTTGGGTTGGACAAACTTATAGCTATTTGGCGAATACCGCAGTTTCTGATGCGGCGTATCTTGGTTCTTATCTTGGGCCACGTGACATGACGCTCGATGCGATCAGCACGCTGCCGGTCGGCAATCTAGGCAATGTCTGCAACAGCATTCGATTCTCTTCGCCGGGTGTCTTAGTCGAGGCTTTTCTCCTCATCAAGTACCACCATATTAGCCCCAACATGGTATGGCAGGTCGCAGTGGCGATGCAGTTATTGCAGCCCTATGGCCTCTATAAGACTGACTTTTCCACTGCCATGCCGACCTCTTTCTTCACTTTTAATCCGGCTAGCCAAGCACAGATCCAAGCCACGAATCCCCACTTGCCTGAGACCTGTTATTGGGTCGCCGATACTGTCGATGCCCGGCGCGGCAAGCGTCCTTTTCCCATTTGTAATATGTCGATGATGGTGAGTGTCAATGGCAAAACCCTTGCGGCACCTTTGCAATCGTCGCCGTTTTTTACGGGCGTACTAAGCAACCCAAATGCACTTGATAGTAATCAACAAGTAGTCGGCAATGGTGCCATCACTTCGTTTGCCTTTAACTCCAGTTTGGTAACGCGCAACGCCGATAACACCGAGGTACGACAAGCCCGCACTTGGACTGTAATGGATATGGTTGGTACCAGTAGCGCCGCAATCGCTGCCGGACTATGGACGCTAGTTGATATGTTTAAAGAAGACGCCAGCGCTCTTCGGCTAGCCCTAGAAAATTTGTATCTACATCATCCCGAGCATTTTTCGTTTTTAAGCAAATCTCCAGCTATCAATGCTGCCAACAATGCGGCCAACAATGCTGGCAGCGAAGCAATTCCTAAACCAGGCTTTCTAAAAAATCTGGAACACATCGTCGAGGAAGTCGTTCATCAGGTAGGCGTCGATGTGGAAGAAGTCGTAAAAAATGTAGTCGAGGTGTCGGAAGTGGTACTTGATGACGCCGCCAAAGCGATCTTGGATCTCATCTTAAACGACATCATCGAATGGCTAAATCATATTCCAAAATCATCCGAGCTCATCCCTGATTATCAGTATTGGTCAGCCAAGAACGGACAAGCGCTACCGCATCCGCTACCGAATCAATTTGCCGACGGTGGTTTTCTTGAAAACACGGGTATCGGCGGGATGTTGGCCTACGATGATATCGCTGCCATCATCGCCTGCATCAACAGCGACCAGCCCATGGTAGCCAGCAAGGCCGGCATCTTCATCAATGGCAAAAACGGAAATTGGCTACCCAACACCAACATACGCGTGGATAGTCAAGTAGCGGTTTTGTTTGGATACGTCTATGACAGTAAACAGGAAGGATATGTGCTACTGGAGCACAATAATAGCGATGATAATGCCATGCAAAACAGCCAGCTTTTTCCATCCGAATGCTTTGCCGATCTCCTACAAGGATGGTGGGCCGCAGCAAACCAAAACAACACCATCTCAGACTCATGCATCAGTACCAACGTGGCGCCGACAACATTTTTGCAAACCTTGAAAACCATAGAAAATCCTTGGTTTAAGCTTAAGGCAGGACGTGAAGTGAGCGTATTATGGTCGTATTTAAATCCCGTGCAATCATGGTTCGATCAGCTCCCTCCTGCGGTACAGCCACAGGTAAAGAATAGCTATCCCGATTGGGCTAAAATATTTGAATTAGGAGGCGTACCCGCTTTCCCTCATTTCTCCACGGTCTTTCAAACCCAATTATCGGCCACACAATTCAACTTAATGAGTGGGCTCACCGCATGGTGTATTGCTGATGATGCCAACAGTGCGCCCTATTTAGCTTTGTTTACGGATTAACGGTAGAAGATTCAAAAACCGTATTGATGCACCTCACGAAACTAGCAACGCAAAACATGAGCGCTCTTCTGAAATTCCATGCGCAGAGCATTGTTTTTTGAGTGGCTGGTCTAGCTTATTCTCAAGGTTTAAGAAAAAAATCTGTTTGTTTTTTTACCTGAAAATGACCACTTCCAGCGAGGAAATGTTTATCAAATCGTGACTACTCAGCCGCTATAATAACTCATCAAAAAACGAAAACTCCTCAACGCTGAGACACCGAGGTGCAGAGG
>JAIELM010000179.1 GCA_019752975.1 Undibacterium sp.
TCGGTGCGGGAGCCGAACTAAGACAGCCTTTGGGTTTGGCGGTAGTCGGTGGTCTGATCTTTTCACAGGCGATTACGCTGTTTATTACGCCTGTGATTTATTTGGCGTTGGATCGATTCAGTGGGAAGGGCCCGATCGTGGGGGATGTGATTTAATTTTTCTCTCCAAGGGAGAAATTTTACAAAAATATTCTACAATAGCGGATTGATTATCGATTTGAAAGTCCATCATGGCTGTTAACTCTCCTGTCCCACTCGCTGCTGATTTGAAACCTGTTAAAGGCATCGCCCTAGGCTTTGCCCAAGCGGGGATTAAAAAGCCCAATCGTAAAGATGTCTTGGTGATGAAGTTGGCCCCCAGCGCGACGGTGGCGGGCGTGTTTACCACCAATCGTTTTTGCGCAGCGCCGGTGCAAGTGTGTAAAGCGCATTTGGAAAGTCCGCGCATGGCAGCCGAACCTATCCGCGCCTTGGTGGTCAACACTGGCAACGCCAATGCCGGCACTGGGGATTCTGGTTTAGCCGCCGCCAATGCGACTTGTGCCGCTTTGGCGGAATATCTCTCTTGCGAGCCATCACAAATTTTACCTTTCTCCACTGGTGTGATTTTGGAGCCCTTGCCAGTGGATAAATTGATTGCTGGCCTGCCTGCAGCGATTGCCAGTTTGGATGAAAATAACTGGTTCGCTGCCGCCGAAGCCATCATGACTACCGATACGCAACCTAAGGCAGCTTCTAGTACGGTGGTGATTAATGGTGTGACCGTGACGATGACGGGAATCAGCAAAGGCGCGGGCATGATTAAGCCGAATATGGCGACCATGCTTGGGTATTTGGCCTTGGACGCCAAAGTCTCGCAAGCGGCCTTGGATCACTTGGTTAAGCAAACTGCGGACGTATCTTTTAATTGCATTACTATCGATGGTGATACTTCCACCAATGATTCTTTTGTGTTGATGGCGACGGGTACTTCCAGTTTGGAAATCAATGAAATTGATACACCAGAATATCTAGAATTAGCCGTGGCCGTAAAAGCGCTGGCGCAAAAACTCGCCCACATGATCATCCGCGATGGTGAAGGTGCGACTAAGTTTATTAGTATCGTGGTAGAGCAAGGTAATAGTGTAGAAGAGTGCCGCAAGGTCGCCTATTCCATCGCCCATTCACCGTTAGTAAAAACCGCTTTCTTTGCCTCTGATCCCAATCTAGGGCGCATCTTGTGTGCGGTAGGTTATGCCGGTGTCGATGATCTCGATGTTTCTAAACTCAATCTCTATTTGGATGAGGTTTTAGTGGCGAGGCATGGTGGACGTAATTCTGATTATCGTGAAGAAGACGGTCAGCGTGTGATGCAGAAAAGTGAAATCACGGTAAGGGTGGAACTGGGTCGTGGGGATGCTTGTGCAACGGTATGGACTTGTGATTTGTCGCATGAGTATGTCAGTATTAATGCCGACTATCGCTCGTAGTTTTATGCCATCTTCCCTCCCATCTACAGCGTCTCCGATTAATGTCGCTGTAGGCATACTTATGCAGGCTAATGGCGACGTGTTATTAGCCCAGCGTCCCGAAGGTAAGCCCTATGCTGGCTATTGGGAATTTCCCGGTGGTAAAGTAGAAGTTGGCGAAGAAATTTTAGATGCCTTAAAGCGCGAATTTGTCGAAGAATTGGGTGTGAAAATTATCAGTGCAGAAGCGTGGTGCGGGGTTGAATATGTGTATCCGCATGCGCACGTTAGGTTGCATTTTTATATTTCTCGACTATGGCAGGGTGAGCCGCAAAGCTTAGAAGGGCAAGGCTTAGCGTGGCAAGGTACGGTCAATGTTGAACCACTTTTGCCAGCGACGATACCCTTGTTAGCATGTTTGGATGAGCTAAGAATGGCACAACAGGTTTGATTTGCTAGGACGAACGACAAAGCCCACAAATCGCCTCCAAAATCTTTTCAACGTCATCCATTACACGTACCAATTCAAGATCACTCGCTACAATTAAACCCCCGCCGACCATCTGTTCACGTATCCAAGCCAAATACCCATTCCAAAAGGATGACCCAACTAAAATCAAAGGGACACGGCGCGTTTTACCGGTCTGCATTAAGGTTAAAATTTCCATGAACTCATCTACTGTACCAAAGCCGCCAGGGAAGATGACATAGGCCTCAGCATATTTGGCAAAGGCGACTTTGCGGGCGAAGAAATGTTGAAAATGGAGAGAAATGTTTTGCCAAGGATTGCTTATTTGTTCGTGGGGTAAGGCAATATTGAGTCCGACCGAGGGTGATTTTCCTTCAAAAGCGCCCTTGTTTGCGGCCTCCATAATCCCTGGGCCGCCTCCTGAGATTACCGCAAAACCCGCGTCCGAAAGTAGTCGAGCCAAGCGAACGCAGGCTTGGTAACACGGATTGTCAGCAGTCATACGCGCCGAACCGAAAATAGTCACCGCAGGGCCAAGGCTAGCGAGAGTTTTTGCGCTCTCGCTAAACTCTGCCATAATCGCTCCTATAGAACTGTTAGACCCATTTTCTGCGCTCGCTAAGGCTGACGCAGCTTCTTTTTGACTCTTATTCATTTTTGGTTTTCCTATGCAAAACACCTTATTACTTGTTGATGGCTCTAGCTATTTGTATCGCGCTTTTCACGCCATGCCGGATCTAAGAAATAGCTTGGGCGAACCGACTGGCGCGATTTACGGCATGATCAATATGTTGCGCCGTCTACGTCAAGATTATCCCGCAGCTTACATGGCTTGTGTGTTTGATGCTAAGGGAAAAACCTTTCGCGATGACCTTTATCCAGAATATAAAGCACAAAGAGCACCTATGCCAGATGATTTGCGTCTGCAAATCGCACCGATACATGAAGTGGTCGCTGCGATGGGTTGGCCGATTCTTATGGTAGAAGGCGTGGAAGCCGATGATGTGATCGGCACCTTGGCGGTACAAGCGAGCGCATGCGGCATGAACACCGTCGTTTCCACTGGCGATAAAGATTTGGCGCAATTAGTCAATGCCCAAGTGACTTTGATCAATACCATGAGCAATGAAACACTTGATGAGGCTGGCGTTATCAACAAATTTGGTGTGCCAGCCAATCGTATCATTGACTACCTCACTTT
>JAIELM010000470.1 GCA_019752975.1 Undibacterium sp.
ATATGATTGGGAAGTGTATAAGGGCCGATTTGCACGATAAAACCGTAGTGATAAACAGAGTTCGTTATTCTACCCGAGTTTCATCGATTAGCTGCTTAAAAAATTAGCAAATGAACAGAAAAAAGCAGTGAAAAATTCAGCTGAAATATCGTCAAAAAAAGATAGGCACTAAGCCTTCAATTCTTTTTCCAACAATTGATGCAATTCTTCAAAAGAAGGCTTACCAACATAGCGTTTAATGATATTGCCTTGCTTGTCGATCAAAAATGTCGTAGGAGTGAGACGCACATCACCGAAGGCTTGCGCGATTTTGCCATCCATATCCAAACTCACATGAAAAGGCAGTTCTCTAGTTTCAGCAAAATTGACCACTAAATTCGGCTGATCGTTTTGCATCGCCACAGCGACGAACTCTAAGCCTTGAGTATGGTATTTATTATAGGTGGCGATCATGTCGGGCATTTCTGCCACACAAGTAGTACAAGTAGTCGCCCAGAAATTAATGAGTACTAACTTACCCCGCCACTCAGGTAAGGCGATTTTTTCACCCTTGATATTCAGAAAATTAAGTTCAGGTGCACGTTGCTTCTCCCATAGCACTTTATAGAGCAAAGAGAGGCCTATGATCAAGATAAGCGCAAAGGCAAGCGCTTTAACAGACTGAGATTTGGATTGCATACAAACGAGATGATAAAAATCGAAAGCGTATCTTACCTTACTTTAACCTAGACATAATGGGCAACTTCTTAGGCCGGAAACAAAGCGCCCAAAATCCGCTCCCCGCTAGCACCAGTCACTGCCGCTAAATTCCCCGCAAGGCGCAAAGTAAAACGCTGCGCCAACCAAGCGAAAGCCAATGCTTCCACTTTTTCTGGTGCCATACCTAGACTGGCCGTGCTGGCTACCGCCGTATGCAACATCAGTTGCTGAATATTTTGCATGAGATGTGCATTATAAGCGCCACCGCCACAAACAAAAACCTCTTGGCAGTCAGGTGCAAAATCACTAATCGCGGTCACAATCGTGATCGCCGTGAACTGACATAATGTTGCCTGCACATCGACCGGACTCAACGCCGAAAAACCATTCAACTTGTGCAGCAACCAAGCCGAATGAAACAAATCTCGACCCGTACTTTTAGGCGGCGTTTGCTTCAAGTAGGGCTCAGTGCAAAGCGCAGCAAGTAAGCCTTCATGACAGCGCCCTTGTGCTGCCCATGTGCCACCGTCATCATAAGCCATTTGCTGATGCTTTTGTATCCACCCATCCATCAAGACGTTGCCAGGTCCGGTATCAAAACCCGTAGTAGCGCCATTAGCGTGCAGGACACTGATATTACTAATCCCGCCAATATTCACTACCACTCTGCATGTTCCAGCCACACCAAACATGGCTCGATGAAAAGCCGGAACTAAAGGCGCACCCTGGCCGCCAGCGGCCACATCGCGACTACGAAAATCAGCAATCACATCTATGCCAGTAAGCTCTGCGAGCAGAGCCGGATTATTGCTTTGCAAGGTATAGCCGAGTTCTGGACGATGGCGCAGGGTTTGACCATGGGCACCGATAGCACAAATTGAAATATCCGGGTGGTGTTCGCGCAACTTTGCCACACAAGTAGCATAGGTGTTAGTGAGTGCATTGGCGAGCAGCGCTTCCCTATGCAACTCGTTATCGCCTACTTGCTGCAAGTCGTGTGCCTGCTGTTTGAATTCTGTAGTAAAAGGAAGATGACAGCTGGCCAGCATTTTCAAAGGCGCTTCAGGCAGGTCAAGCGCATCAGAAAACTGCACCAACACACCATCAACGCCATCGAGGCTAGTGCCAGACATGAGCCCGATGTAGGCCGAGGAACGACTATTCATGAGGTGAATTAAATACTACCTTGCCGCCACTCGCCCTGCGCTGTTGCGTTCAGGCCGCAGCAAATCAAAACGGTGTGCCATATCGGTGGCGACATTTCTAAACTTAGGCAGGTCATTGGCCGCTAAAGCGACCGCGCTTTGCACACTTACTGTATTGGGATCACGCGCCTCCTCGTTGACCCTAAATTCATAATGTAAATGCGGACCAGTTGACCATCCAGTGGAACCAACATAACCTATCACTTGACCTTGTGTAACGTGCGCACCTTTATGCATGCCCGAGGCGATGCGACTCATATGTCCATAACGCGTACTGTAGCCACTCCAATGTTTAACGATGACCATATTCCCGTAACCGCCTTTAACACCAGCATGGTCTATTGTGCCTTCAGCAGTCGCACGAATCGGCGTTCCTGATGCGGCCGCCATGTCGATACCTTCATGGCGCTTCCATTTACCTGAGATAGGATGCAGGCGCATAGAAAAACCAGACGACACACGAGTAAATTCTAACGGTGATTTTAAGAAGGCTTTTTTGAGAGATTTACCGTCAAAACTATAATAACCACCTTCGCTAGCCCCATTGGACGCTAGCGAATCAAACCATACGGATTGAAATAATTTACCAGCGTTTTTAAACTCACCCGAGAGCAAGCGTCCCGTTTTGACCATCTCCCCATTAAGCCAAAAGGTTTCATACACCACGTTAAAATAATCGCCGCGCTGCAAACGACGAAAATCCACATTGGTCTCAAACATCTTCACCATTTGCTCTTCTATTCCTTGGGGTATCTGCGCTTTATCAGTTGCACCGAACAAAGAACTTTGAATATCACCAGAACGCATTTCTACGCGACGCTCTAATTGTTCAGCCACTTCACTGGCCTTGAGATGACCTTGCATGTCTCGCTCAATGAGCAAAGTTTTATTGGTCTTAGTCTTACCCTCGGCATGACTATCGTCTTGTACCGCGACACGCAGCCATTCTAAAACACCTTCATCTGTAGTCTTGGCACTGATAGATTTACCCGCTTTTGCTTGCATCACACCGCGCGCTGTCGCATCGGTTTTTAAAAATTGTACTGCACTAGCATCGTTAACGCCCAAACGCTGCAACAAGGCAGCCAAGCTATCGCCACGTTGAATTTTTTCTTCACGCACATAATGCTGTTGCTGCAAAACGATTTTGGCAATTTGCTCTTCCAGAGATGGCAAGACCAATTCTTGCGTCACCAATTTCACTGGCAAAT
>JAIELM010000233.1 GCA_019752975.1 Undibacterium sp.
TGCGCCGAATATTTTTAAATTTCTTTCCTATTGTGCCGAACAGCTACAATGGCTGAATAGTTACCCTGACTTTACTCAAATACCATGACAAACCACACCAAGCAAACCAACTGGGCGCAATTTTCTCCGCTCGTGATCGTCTTTTTTTTCTGGGGATTTGTCGCTGCTAGCAATGACATCCTCATCCCGGTTTTTAGGCAAGCATTTCAACTCAGCCAAGAGCAAAGTCAATTTGTCTCAGTCGCTTTTTACGTCGCTTATACGGTCGGCTCTTTGCTGTATTTAAGCATCTCCAAACTCGTAGGCGAAGACCTGATCAATAAGATAGGCTATAAAAATGGTCTGGCCTTAGGCTTAGGCATTTCTGCTTTTGGCACGCTGCTGTTTTACCCTGCGGCCAATCAATCCTCTTTCCCATTAATGCTAGGCGGCTTATTTATTGTTGGCTTAGGCTTCTCGCTACAACAAACCGTTGCCAATCCGCTGGCCATTTCATTAGGTTCCTACACTACCGGTTCGCAAAGACTGACTTTAGCTGGCGGGGTAAATAATTTCGGCACGACCATAGGTCCTTTGATCGTCAGCTTTGCCATCTTTGGTGCACACGGCAATGCCACCAGCAGTATCAGTATCGAGAGCGTCAAGATTCCTTATCTGATTCTAGGTGCGGCTTTTTTAGTGGTCGCGGTTCTATTTAAATTTTCCGCCATACCAGATCGCCCGGCAATCGCCGTGATTGACAGCCAGGCACCACTCAGCAAACAAAGTTCAGCACTACATTTTCCTCAGCTAGTCATGGGGATGATCGCGATATTTTTATATGTAGGTGTGGAAGTTTCCACCGCTAGCAATTTACCGGCGTACATGGAGAGCAAATTAGGTCTCAAGACCCAAGAGATTGCACCATTCATTTCCTTATATTGGGCCAGTCTGATGATAGGGCGCTGGAGCGGCGCGGTAGAAGCTTTTAGCCTCAATGCTGGCTTAGCTAAACTCATGAAATTTTTCGCTCCGTACTTGGCCTTCTGCGTATTTTTATTAGTCAACGCCATCGCGCAGCATGACCTCAGCCCATTCTATGTGTATGGCGGCGTGGTCTTAATTCTTGTCGCTGCTGACATAGCCAGTCAAGCCAATCCAGCAAAAATGCTACTGATTTTTTCCGCTTGTGGCATTGCTGGTTTATTGATAGGCATGAACAGCACAGGCATGCTCTCTATCTATGCATTTACTAGTGTCGGCCTATTTTGCAGCACGCTCTGGCCCTGTATTTTTACGCTCGCTATCAGTGGTCTTGGCAAACACACGGCGCAAGGCAGCAACTACCTGATCATGATGATTATGGGCGGCGGCATCGTCAGCTGGCTACAAGGAAAATTAGCCGATCATGTAGGAATCCAAGCCAGCTATATCGTCGGCGTGGGGTGCTTTGTCTATCTCGGATTTTATGCTTGGAAGGTTAAGCACATTTTGAGTGGGCAAGGCATAGTGCTTGATAAGTCGATGGCCTTGGGCCATTGATTATTGAACTTAGAGTACGTTGTTTACATTATGGAATTACGCAAAATAATCTGAACAACGCGCTCTAGCAATTATTATTAACCCTTGGCCTTGGAATTTTGTCGCTCATTAAGTCACTCATTAAGTCGCTCAAACAAGTACAAATCGCACCATTCCTTGTTTTGCAAAACTGCCGAATGCGCGTGCCCGTATTGTGTAAAACCACATTTGCGCAGCACCTGTTGCGAAGCACCGTTACTAGCGATAACGACCGCTTCTAATCGATGCAAATGCAAGTGTTCAAAGGCTTGCTGAGCGACATAATTCAACGCGGCGCTGGCATAGCCCTTACCTTGATGCTGCGCGCTAAATCGATACCCTACGCTAGCTTTAAAATACTGCTCGCGCTCGACTGCGCGCAACGCGACTCGTCCCACCACTTGTTCACCTAGCCAAGCTAAGTAATGATATTCCTTTTGCTGTGCAAGATGTGCTGCGGCATAAGCCTGTTCTAAGCTTGTTTTCACGTGCGCAAGGTGGTAGTAATTGTCGCCACGAGTGGCGATGTACTGTTCAAAATGCTGACGATTTGCCAGTTCAAAAGCGAGAACGGCAGCAGCGTCACTAGGGTGAACCAACTTAACGGAAACGCTCATCGACGCAATCCAAACTCTTGCCACAACAAGGCTGGTAATTCTTCTTGAGTGACGACACGTTTTTCGACACCGGTCTCACTAACGACTTGAAAAACATCACCAACCAACAGCTTACGACCTTGTTCTGTTTGCCGTATCACCAAATACTTTTGCACAAAAATAGTATCCGGGTGCGTGGAGTTAAAATAATTAGCGGGTACAAAATCCACCCATTCTTGCTTGGATAAATCAAAGCCATATTGATTCAACCAAGCGCCGTCAACCAAGGTCTGCAAGAGATATTCGCCTTCATTGGGCTGACTCAGCTGATATGTTTCACGATCCTGAGTCACGGCAATATTCAACTGCGCCAAGGCAAGTGGCGCACGCAAACCATGACTACCAAAACCTAAATCACATAGATATTCCTCACCATCTATACAGGCTAACAAAGCCATATGGGTGCGCGGTCTACGCATGGGATAAAACATGGGACGTGCCGCCACATAACGATATCCTATACCTAGCGCCTCTAAGGCCATACTAAAGATGCCGTTCACTTCATAGCAATAACCGCCACGACCACGGGTGAGAATTTTTTCTACGATTTCCTCAGGCACTAATGAAACCACCTGCTTGGCCTGCACATCGAGATTTTCGAAGGGTACGCTGCGTAATTGGCAGCGCATGAGGGAAGTCAAGGTACCCAAATCCGCTTGAGCGGGACCGACAAAACCTATGCGTAGAAAATACTGCTTCAGATCGAAATTTGTTGCTTTCAATTTATTGCTTTCAATTTATTGCTTTCATTAGATACTGCCTCTTAAACGTGAATACCCCAACTACTCAGTATGGGCTTATCTTGCAGCTT
The DNA here is from genome assembly GCA_019752975.1 of Undibacterium sp. GTDB lineage: Bacteria > Pseudomonadota > Gammaproteobacteria > Burkholderiales > Burkholderiaceae_D > Undibacterium. Next base: position 3,007 of record JAIELM010000233.1, read on the forward strand.
GACGTCCATCAATTTCATACCGGAACGATACTCATTGCCGCTTAAAATCGAATATGAGCATGAGGCTTTACAAATCACTTTGGTACGAATAGTGCTGTCTTT
>JAIELM010000285.1 GCA_019752975.1 Undibacterium sp.
ACGGGCACTTGTTAGCAATTGAAACGGAAGACGAGAAAAATTTTATTACAGGCGAATTTCTTTTGGCTGTTCTAAATAGGGATCAGGTGCGCGGCACGCAAAGCTTGGTGACCCTTCATGAATTTCCTCACACGACGAACATCTAAAGCTAAAAATACCGACCATTTCTTGATCTCTAACAAGATTTAATTTCTAAAATGGTCAATATACCCGACTGCATTAAAAATAACAATTTGTTTTAAGTCTCTTGAAATTTGATCGTGTTGTGCTCGAAGTCGTCGTTCTATTCTTGGCTCTGGCGCTCTGCTATTTTCAGCATAAACCATCACTCTCTCATTGCCCATTCGCCACCCAGTTAATCAGTTCGTCCAAAGCGGGGCGCGCTTTTCCTGCTAGTGGGTGATTCACCATCGCGACGATGATCCACCACTGATTGTTTTTGTCTTGCACGTAGCCCGCTACCGCAGTGCTGCCATTGAGGGTGCCCGTTTTAATGCGGGCCCGTCCTTCGGCGGCACTGCCTTTGAGTCTTTTGCGCATGGTGCCATCGAGCGCCACTATGGGGAGGCTGGCGAGGTATTCTGGGAACCAATTGCTGCGTGATGCTACTTGCAGTAGGCCTGCTAGGGTTTGGGCAGAAATTCTTTCTAATCGGGATAATCCAGAACCATTTTCTAGTACCAAACCGGTGCTGTCTACACTGTTTTTGGCGAACCATTTTAAGACGCGTGCCTGACTTGCTTCTAGCGTGGTGGGGTAATTTTGTTTTTCTGAAAATTCTGCACCTAGGGTCAAATAAAGTAGTCGCGCTACGGCGTTGTCGGAGCGTTTATTCATGACCTTCAGAATGTCGGCTAAGGTCTCTGAGCTGCGTTCAACTAGTACTTGGGCGTTGGCGGGTGTTTCGCCCTCCTTGACTGCACCTTGCCATGATCCGCCCATTTCTGTCCATAACTGGCGTATCAGATGCTCTAGGTACAAATTGCGGTCAAGGATATTGAGTTCGGTCGTGATCTTGCAGTTGCGTGGATAGTTGCCACTGAGCGTGATGGTGGTGAGGCTGGTTTTGTGCACACGCCTACTGTCTATTTGTGGTGGATTCCAGCCATCTTCCCAAGTGTTGCAGTTTTTTTCTTGGATCTTTAATTGGTTGTTGATTTGTAGGTGTGACATCGGTGGCGAGGTGTTGACGATGATCTGTTCTGCTTTGGCGTCAATTTCAAAACTGATGAGGTTGCTGCTCACCAGTAGTGCGTCGGGAATCACATTGTAATAGGCGTCAGGGAATTCGTCGAAAGGCGGTGCTTGAATGTCTAGCCGGGTCGGTTGAAAATAACTGCGGTCCAGGGTGATGTTACCTTCAATCTTGCGTAGTCCTTTGGCGCGCAGTTGTCTTAGCATGAGAGCGAGTTTGTCCCAAGATAGGTCAGGTGCAGCGCCGCCACGTAGATACAGATCGTCTTTGAGTTTTCCTCGTGATGGTTCAGTCGCGGCGAGTATTTTGGTTTTCCAACGATAGCTGGGGCCAAGTTCATCTAAGGCGATGAAGCTGGTCAGCAATTTCATGGTGGAAGCGGGACTCATGGCTTGCGTGGGTGAGAGCGCTAAGCTAGCTGGTTGATCACCTACTCGCATGATCACTGCGGATAACGCGGTGGTGGGAATACTTTGCTGACTTAGACTAGCTTCAACGCTGGCCGGTAGACTCTGTTGTGACCATGCTGGTGTGGAGACACTCATGGTAAGCGTGCAAAATAGACTGGCGACGGCGAGGATTTTTTTGGTCATTTTTGAGGTGTGCTGAGTTTGTTCCATCGGATGGTAGACCTAACTAGTGCGTCGTGTTTTACTATGCTCGCCGATCTGCATTGCTAATACAGACTAGTTACAGAACTACACTGCGTTCGATCAATTCTATCTTGTAGTGATCTGGATCTTGGACGAAGGCGATGATGGATTTGCCGCCTTTCACTGGACCCGCTTCTCGTGTCACCGTGCCGCCTTTGCTGCGTACCGCTTCACAGGCAAGCGCGACCTCTGGTACTGCGATGGCGATGTGACCAAAGGCCGTGCCTAATTCATAGCTTTCCACGCCGTAGTTATAGGTAAGTTCGAGTTCTGCATGTTCGGGGTTGCTGCCATATCCTAAGAAAGCCAGCGTGTATTGGTATTCTGGATTGTCGGAGGTGCGTAGCAATTTCATGCCTAATACTTCGGTATAAAAATCGATAGAGCGCTGTAGATTTCCGACGCGTAACATGGTGTGAAGAATTCGCATGATTTTGTTTAAGCTCGTTTGGATGGAGTAGAAGATTGTAGCGGGTTTTTGGAAAAAATTCTCAAGCCTGACAGGTCAAAAAAAGGAATGCTACAATTCTTGATCAACATTGGAGGTGCATAAAATCGTTGCGCTGTGGCGCATTCCATCGAAGACCAATTTTTTAGAGAGTACACCATGCTAGATAAATCTTTACCCATCGCCTTAGTGGCCACCGAAGTAGCACCTAGAGAAAAGAAATCACTATATCCAGAGCCCTTCGCCGCAAGGATGGAGGGGCGGCTTAAGCGTGTCTTGGGGGATCAATTTGGCTTAAGTAATTTTGGCGTTAATCTGACCACCTTAGCGCCTAACGGTGCATCGGCATTGAGGCATAGCCATGCCACGCAGGACGAGTTTATCTATGTAATTCAAGGTAATCCTACTTTAGTTACTGACCAGGGCAAAACTCTGCTGTCAGCCGGCATGTGCGCTGGTTTTAAAGCCGGTACTGGCAATGGACATTGCCTAGTCAACGAAAGCTCGGAGCTGGTACTGTACTTGGAGGTCGGAGATCGTAGTGCGGGGGATGAAGTCAGCTATCCTGATGAGGACTTGAAGGCCGTGTACTTAGATCAATCTTGGCAGTTTTTGCATAAAGATGGTAGTCCGTATTGATTCGGACTGACTATTTGCAGTGATTCGTCGCGGCTTCGTAAGCAACTACGAAGAGTGACAAAATAGTTCGGCCTTGACGCAGGCAATCCTGTTTCGCCGCACCTTCTGCGGCAGTTTGAAACTTATCGTACTTGGATTCGTGTGGATCTTTAAGCGAC
>JAIELM010000280.1 GCA_019752975.1 Undibacterium sp.
ACCCATGAAAGTTGAAGGTTTTGCTCGCTTTCTGTGACGTTTAAGCTTAATTCGTATTTGGCTACTACTGCGCCACGTTCAACGCTGCTTAATTTAAGCTCAGGCAATTCTAGCTCAACATGTTCGTTATTCTGTAAGATCAACATCACCTGAAACAGCGGACTGTGACTCAAGTGACGTTCTGGTTGCAAGCTTTCTACGATCTGTTCAAATGGCACTTGTTGATGCGCATAAGCATCCAGCAGCATCTGCTTGCTACGATCAAGTAGTGTGGCAAACCCCGGCTCGCCAGATAAATCGCTACGTAGCACCAAGGTGTTAACGAAGAACCCAATCAATGCGGACACTTCATCTTGCTCACGATTCGCGATAGGAGTACCAATAACGATATCGCGCTCATTACTATGTCGCGACAACAGCACTGAAAACGCGGCATGCAAGCCCATGAAGAGCGTCGCTCCGGAAGCTAAACAAAATGCTTTGAGTTTAGTACTGGTTTCAACATCGAGTTCAGTCTGTATGCTCTCACCAACAAACATCTGCACGCCCGGACGCGGGTGATCCAACGGCAAACTGTGAACGACCGGCAAATCCGCAAGCTGCTCGACCCAGTACGCTAATTGTTGTTCAAGAACGGCACCTTGCAACCAGCTACGCTGCCATTGTGCATAATCTGCATATTGTATTCCCAGCGATGGCAATGGATTTTCTTGGCCTTGAGAATAAGCACTGTACAGGCTACTCAACTCACGAATCAATACACCAATAGACCAACCGTCGGAGGCAATATGATGCATGGTAATGAGTAAAATATGCGACGCCTCGGCGAGTCTAATTAATCGCACACGCAACATGAGGTCACAGGATAAATCGAAACGACGAGTTGCTTCGTCCTCCATTATTTCGGTCACATATAAATTCTGCTCACCCGACATCAAGTGTGATAAGTCAACCATCGGGACAACAATTGTTTGCGCAAGCTGCTCCCGTTGTATCTCTTGATAAACCTGATCAGCACGCACATAAAAACATGTCCGCAGACTTTCGTGACGCTTGACGATATCGATCAACGCTCGGTTCAACGCAGAACAATCTAAAAATCCGCTCAGTCTAAGCGCACTGGGCATATGGTAATGTGTACTACCGCCTTCGATTTGATCAAGCATCCATAAACGTTGCTGCGCGTAGGAAAGTAGGAGCGCTTGATCGCGAGACACTGGCACTATAGGAGGCTGTATCAATTCTTGCGCCTGTTGCTGAGTGCTCAACGCCAACCCTTGTAGGTCAGCAGTCTCGAAAACTACTTTTAATGGTAGTTTAATTTGAAACCGTTGATTAATCCGTGCGACTAAACGCGTAGCAGAGAGAGAATGACCGCCTAGCCTAAAGAAATTATCCTTGATACCGACCCGCTCCACACCTAAGATCTCTTGCCAAATTTCGCTTAGAATCTGCTCGGTCTTAGACCGTGGTGCAAGGTACAGACTTTGAAGCTGCGATACGTCGGGCCGTGGCAATGCCCTACGATCTACTTTTCCCCCTGCCGTCAAAGGTAGGCTTGGCAGACAAGTTAAATAAGTCGGACGCATGTAATCGCTTAAGCTCTCGGCTAAATAAGCACTCAGTTCGACTGACTGTAGTAAGGGCTTAGTGTATCGAGCGAGTCCATTTAAGATGGCAGAAAAATTGGATTCAGGATCATCCATAAAAGCCGAACGATCAACAATCACCACGCGATCAGGCGTCAATCCTACGCTATCGACATAAAGTCGCTCAACCTCAAGCGCTGTGAGCATGCTAGTCATCGACGCAGTCGTTGGTATCCCATGTTCTATCCAAATACACGGATCGTAGTAGTGTGCGCACTGATTTTCAATATTCACATAAACAGGAGCCAAGGTATCGTCAAAGAAATATTCTCCTGTCTGGTCAAAAGTGCGGCCACTCCATGCCTCCCACTGCGCGATGCTGCCCTCTACATATTGAGATTGTGCTTCTGAACCTATGATGCTGCCACCTGCTGCACAATGCAGACGTAACCAACCGTCATATTGCCTATTAGATTCATTCTTGAGTTGACAATACTCATTGATTGGCATTGCTTGGCAGGCAGTTTTGGCAATCGGGCGCAACGCTACGATCAGGTGTTCTAAGCGTAGACTTTGAGCGACCACCCTGAAAGCCTCGACAATTAATCCAGCGATCTTTCGGTCTTTGAATTGAAGGTCAACGATGCCCGCCATAATCACCAATGTATTGGGGACGATCGAGGCTTCGTACTCAAGCGCACTACGTTTAAGCGCGCCATCCCAACCTTTAGGTAAATCTGTTGCGGTACCGTCCCAAGACAAAAGCACCGAATTACCTATTCCTGTGGTAATGTCAAATGCCTCCTTAATAAGGATTTGCGCTTGAGGGAAATAACGATACATTTTTTCCCAATACATGCTTAGCACGGTTGAGCCAGCAAAGTAAGACGGCCACGCACCAACATGAAGAGCGTCAAACTCCGACCGAGTATAGGCTAAAGTCGACAGAGGATACACGGCATAGGTCCGCTGCTGCGCATCAAAAATATGCAAAACATTTGCCAAACTTAGCAGCGCAATCGACTCACCTTCAAGCTCGATATCGTAAGCAAAATCGAATTGATCCGATCTCGATATGAGACGATTTTCTTGTACCGCAAATCGCGAATCGACATTAACATAAGCTGGAAAAGCGCTGACATTTCGCACAAAATAAGCCGCTAAAGATTTTGAATCATCCTTTTCAATGACCGTGACAACGGCGTCTTTTACACCCTGATGGGAGCGCAAAACAGCCTGAATTTCCCCCAATTCAATTCGAAAGCCACGGAGTTTAACTTGATCGTCCATCCGACCTAAGTATTCGATATTGCCATCGGCCAGATAACGTACCAAATCTCCCGTTTTATAGAGTTTTGATAGTTGATCTCTCCATTTTTTAAGAGTTTCATCGCTCTCATCTCCCCCCTTTTTAAGAGTTTTATTGCTCTCATCTCCCCCCTTTTTAAGGGGGGTTAGGGGGGGATCAAACGGATTA
>JAIELM010000542.1 GCA_019752975.1 Undibacterium sp.
CGCGCTTGATGGCTTCTAATACGGTACAACCCGGTTCAGTGTGGTGGTGGCAATTGTAGAATTTGCAGTGCCCAAGATGCGGTAAAAATTCGGGGAAGGCGCGTTCTAACATGCCTTCGCTTAAATGATGTAGGCCAAATTCTTGAAAGCCAGGGGAGTCGATGATGTAGCTTGGTTTGCCTTCATACTCTTGTAACTGAGTCGAAATCTGGTACAGGCGGGTAAAGGTTGTAGTGTGTTTTCCTGTGTCTAAGGCGGCAGAGATTTCGCGAGTAGCGATTTCAGCGTCCGGAATGATTAGGTTGATCAGTGATGATTTCCCCATGCCCGATTGTCCGATCAGAATCGTGCTTTGACCGACGACTAAGTCCATCATGAGTGCAAGTGTTTTTTCGGGCGCGTGTGTAACTGAGACTTCATGCACCGGATAGCCTAAGGATGCGTACAGGTTGACGCGTTCCTGTGCTTTTCCTAGGCTTGCAGTGACATCGATTTTATTTAAAATGATGTGGGCTTTTATTCCTGATGATTCCGATGCGACTAGGGCGCGTGAAATTAAGTCGTCTGAAAAACTCGGCTCAGTTGCCACCACTACGATCAATTGAGTCAGGTTGGCAGCCAACATTTTGGACTTGTATTGGTCGGATCGATAGAGCAAAGTCGTGCGTGTGACTATACTTTCGATGACCCCTTGGTTGGCAGAGGTGAGTTGGTATTCGACGATATCACCGACCGCAACGTCGCTCTTTTTACCGCGTGTGACACAGTGTAGTTTGAGGCCTTCCGCTTGCACCAAATAATGCCGACCGTGGGCGGCGATGACGGTGGCTTGTTGGGTAACTGCTTTCTTATTTGGTGCAGATTTTTTAGCCATTATTTTTGTCATTGACAAAAAGTCTGCGAAAAAGTCTGCGCGAAAATCGCATCTACTTTAGCCGCACAAATAAAGTCATTGACGGAGATACCACCTTTGCCGCCATTGGCAGTATGGGTATCAAACTTGATGACGCAACGATTGTAAGTGACGGTCAGTTCTGGGTGATGATCTTCAGCGTGGATAGTGTAGGCAATTGCGTTGACGAATGCCAAGGTCTCGTAATAATTTTTGAATTGGTAAGTCTTGACGATGCGCGCACCATCTTGTTGCCAGCCTGGTGTAGCAGCGAAATACTCGGGTAGGGTGGCTGCATCCACACTGGCTTCGGTGTGGGCGGATTTTTGATTTAAGAGGTCTATGGTTTTCATGTTCTTAGTTGGGTTGTGCTTGCTTTGTGTTTGATTGTGCTTGGTGTAAGTGTGCGATGCGTATCGTCGCAGGCGGATGAGAATCGTAAAAAGCCGAATGAATAGGATCGGGAGTTAAGGTCGACGCATTGTCTTCATATAATTTGACCAGCGCCGTCACTAAGTCATTGGCATTGGTGTGTTTGACTGCAAAGGCATCGGCTTCAAATTCATGTTTGCGCGAACTAATAGAACTTAAAGGCGAGAGTACAAAAGTAAATACAGGTAGCGTGAGCATGAATAATATCAGGGCCATCGCATTGTTGGAGGAGGCGAATAAAACAGGATCAACTCCTAGCCCGGTATAAAACCACATTTGTTGTTTGAGATAGCCGAGCAGCGCTAAGAATCCTAAAGACAAGGCGAACATGACCACCATGCGCTTAACGATGTGTTTGAGTTTGAAGTGACCGAGCTCATGCGCTAAGACTGCTTCAATTTCCGCGGCTGACAGGCGGGCGATTAAGGTGTCAAAAAAGACGATGCGCTTAGTACTACCGAATCCGGAAAAATAGGCGTTGCCATGGGCGCTACGCTTAGAACCATCCATCACAAAGAGGCCGCTAGAAGCAAAACCTACACGTTGCATCAAGGCTTCGATACGAGCTTTTAAGGAGAGATCTTCTAGCGGCGTAAATTTGTTAAATAAGGGGGCAATCCAAGTCGGAAAAATTAACATCATCAAGAGTTGAAAACCACTCCATACACACCAAGCATACAGCCACCATAAAGCTCCCGATTTATCCATTAAAGTGAGCACCACCCAGACCAAGGGTAGGCCTATCGCTGCGCCAATCAATGCGCCTTTAATCATGTCGATAAAGAAGAGTTTTTGCGTCATTTTATTAAAACCGAAGCGCTCTTCTAAGACAAATTGGCGATAGTAATCAAAGGGTAAATCGATGAGTCCGCTAATGACTGCAAACGCAGCAAGTAAGCTTAATTGATATAGCATGCCATCGCCGCAAAGCTTAAATAAACTAAGCGCGAGTAATTGAAGGCCACCAAATAGAGTAAAACCCAATAAAACCAAGACGCTAAAAAATAGCGAGAGTAAGCTAAACTTGGCCTTGGCGATGGTGTAGTCAGCTGCCTTCTGATGCGCCTCTAGACCGACTTGTTGGGTAAATTCGGCAGGAACCGCTGCCCTATGTTTGCTCACATGGCGCAATTGACGAGACGATAGCCAAAATTGTAAAGTCAGCGTTATGCCAAGAAAAACAACGAATAAAATTGAAAATAAAAAAGAATTCATGGGAAAATGCTGCTTTATGAAATTAGCCAAGGAAGAATTATGTCACAAGCCGCCGCCAAGCAAGCGATCGATGTAAATATGGATGTAAATAAGTCCCCGATCAAGGCTGCAAGTAAGCCCAACGAAATGAATTTAATTTGGGTCGATATGGAAATGACGGGGCTTGATCCAGATGCCGACAAAATCATCGAAGTGGCGGTGGTGGTTACGGATATGCAGTTAAATGTGCTTGCTGAGGGACCTGTATTTGCTATACATCAGAGTGACGCGGTATTGGATAAAATGGACAATTGGAATAAGGGAACCCATGGACGCTCGGGTTTGATCGATAGAGTCAAGGCATCCACCGTCACCGAAGAGGAAGCAGAAACAGCGAGGGCAATCGTGTTATCCTTAGAACAAGAGGCGATTACAAAGAAGCGGCAGGGAAAGAAACGTGTAGACGCGGCAACACAAGACCCAACAACGCAAAACTATTCAATCAAGAACCCCACGGAAGAG
>JAIELM010000095.1 GCA_019752975.1 Undibacterium sp.
TGTATCAGTAACAAATTGCACGCGATGCTGACGTGTTCTGAGGCATTGAAAAAAATCCTCTAACGTGAAATGATCAGGAGAAGCTCGTGAGAAATCAGTACACAAAACCGGACCGCACAAGCTTGCCGTCCCTGTTTTTGCCAACATAGCCAATTGTAGAGCATTAAAATCGCTATAACCAACCATTAGTTTGCCACTCTGTGCAATTTTATTAAAATCAATTTTCGGCAAAATACGCGAGAGACCATAGCCGCCGCGTAGCGCCATGATGACATCCACTTCGGGATTGTCTAATGCCGCGTTGAGCTGAGCGATCCGCTCACTATCGCTAGCTGCAAAACGCTGAAACCGATTTTCATGTTGATAGTAGCTAATGACTTTACAACCAGTATCGCGCAAGACTTGTAAGCCGCGTTGGTGATCAACGTCGTCCATAATGCCCGAGCTCAGTGCAACGATTGCAAAGCAGGGTTTTTCTGGGAGCGTTTTATGGAAGTAAATTTTCATGGCGTAATTCTACAGCGGCACGACGGCGCGATGCAAAAAAATCCTTAAGCACTTGTGCGCACTCTTCGGCCATCACCCCAGAAACCACTTGGGCGTGATGATTGAGTTTTTTTCTCTCGTTATTTTTTTCATTTTCTTGCTCGAAAAGATCGATGACCGAACCACACGCCCCGGTTTTGAAGTCATGCGCGCCAAACACGATACGCGACAAACGTGCATGTATCATCGCCCCTGAACACATAATGCAAGGCTCAAGCGTCACAAACAATTCACAACCAGGGAGTCGATAATTACCAAGAAGTTCGGCAGCAGCACGTAGCGCCACAATCTCTGCATGCGCTGTAGGGTCGTGCCTGCCTATCGGTTGATTAAATCCGGTCGCGATGACCTGACCATCTTTAACTACCACTGCACCTACTGGAACCTCACCTGCATCCCAAGCATGCTGCGCTTGAACTAGCGCTTGCCGCATAAAATATTGGTCGCTAGCGTTCAGCTCCATCATTCCTCAACCATCAATCTCAGCCCAGCAATTAGGCGTCTCGTATAAGGTAATTTTGGTCAGCGACATGTGACGACCATAGCGATCGTGGTACACCTCTTTGAGTAAATCAAAGGCGATTTTGGCGAGATTTTCTACCGTCGGGACACGATCAATCACCACCGTTTTATGATTCGGCATACTCTCCAAAAATTGCCGTACCGCGGTGTCTTTTTCATAGACAATAAAAGCATGGTCCCACAGATCGACCAAATGCTGATTCGCTAGCGCCTTGATATCACCAAAATCCATGATCATGCCATTATCCGAAGCGCCGTCTTTTTCTACGACATCACCAGTGAGTGTGATCAGCAAAGTATAGCGATGCCCGTGTAAATTGCGACATTGACTATTGTGGTCAGGAATCCGATGTCCGGTATCGAATTCCAATTTGCGGGTGATGGTGAGCATGTGCAGCCTATACTTTGAAAAACTAAATCGATTAAATTTACTATCGTTGGATACTACTAAAAAACTCTCCACACAAAGGTACAAAGTGGGAGAGATAAACGGAGAGCACCGAATTTTTTCTGTGAACCTTACCACCTTAGTGCCGTTATGCCTCTGAACTAAAGGGCTTTTTATTTCGCCGCTAAGGAATTTGCAACAACTTATGTGTTTGTAGACTCAATTTCCACTTTGGATGTGCCTTGCAATAGGCAATCGCTTTTTGCAGATTATCTTGTAATAAGGGCCCGTCCATTGCCTGCAAATAATGGTGCTTAAAATGCAGACTCTCATAACTAGCTAGATCCTGTCCTAGTTGAGGAATCACCACCTTGAGTTCATCACCTTTACGAACGATCAATTGCGCTCCCATTTTGGGACTCACACATATCCAGTCCACACCAGATGGCACCTCTATCGTACCATTGGTTTCTATGGCGATTTCGAAGCCAACATCGTGCAAGGCATCAAGCAAAGGATCGTCTAATTGCAAAAGCGGTTCGCCACCAGTAAATACCACATATTTACTATCGGGATAGCACTCCGGCCACAGCGCATTGATGCGAGCGGCAAGTGCTTGTGGGGTCTTAAACTTGCCACCACCCTCACCATCAGTTCCAATAAAATCGGTATCACAAAATTGACAAATCGCTGTCGCTCTATCCTCTTCGCGCCCTGTCCAAAGATTACATCCGGCAAAGCGACAGAACACTGCAGGACGACCTGCATGTGTGCCCTCGCCTTGCAGAGTGTAAAAAATTTCTTTGATGCTGTAACTCAAAGGATACTACTCCCACTCAATCGTCGCAGGCGGCTTGCCAGAAATGTCGTACACCACACGATTAATTCCACGAACCTCATTAATAATGCGGTTAGAAACTTTGCCCAATAATTCATGTGGCAAATGCGCCCAATGTGCGGTCATGAAATCTTGAGTCTGCACCGCGCGTAACGCCACCACATATTCGTAGGTGCGCCCATCGCCCATCACCCCTACCGATTTGACTGGCAAGAAAACCGCGAAAGCTTGACTGGTAGCGTCGTACCATGTTTGCGGTTTTTCGGCGTTCGCGTCGACCAAGGTGTTACGTAATTCGTCGATAAAAATGGCATCGGCACGACGTAATAGATCAGCAAATTCCTTTTTCACTTCACCTAAAATACGCACTCCTAAGCCGGGCCCAGGGAATGGATGACGATACACCATGCTATGCGGTAAGCCTAAGGCAACGCCAAGTTTGCGTACCTCATCTTTAAATAGTTCGCGTAATGGTTCTAATAATTTCAAGTTCAAAGTTTCAGGCAAGCCACCGACGTTGTGATGACTCTTAATGGTATGCGAACCTTTCTTGCCTTTACCCGCGCTTTCAATCACGTCTGGGTAAATGGTTCCTTGCGCTAACCATTTTGCATTTTGCAATTTAGCTGATTCAGCTTGGAAAACTTCGACGAATTCACGACCAATAATTTTACGTTTCGCTTCTGGATCGGTGACGCCCGCTAAATGCCCCATAAACTGTTCATTCGCAT
>JAIELM010000515.1 GCA_019752975.1 Undibacterium sp.
ACTTGCTAGTGTGATTGCGGGATTATTGTGGGAGGGTCTAGGAGCGTCTTTTACTTTTTATGTGGGCGCGATTTTTGCCGCTTTAACGCTACTTGGACTGATTTTCTTTTCGCATCGTTTTCCATCGAATAATGCGAGCAATACAGATAATCCGAGCAAGGCGTAATTGGTAAAAATCAATCATAAGAATGAGTAACACAAAACAAGACACCAAGCTCAACATCGCGTGCTGCGAACTCGACACAAGGTCGACACAAGACACCCAGCGCGGCTGCAAACGCCGGTGAAAGATAGCTGGTGAAAGTCTGATACGGAGAAGACTGTACCAGACTATCAACATTCAGCTCTATTATTCAGCCCCATTCTAGTCGGCAGACCTGACAAAAGTCATGTGAGAGTGGTGATAAATGCTTCTATCTTCAATCTGCCTGTCTACATAAAATGGTGTTGCTGCAATTTTGGGAAATCGCAGCATTGAGCACAAAGTCTACAAGGCATAATTTTTTAATTGGAGAATAAAATGCAGACAAAATCCATAATACTCGCGCTACTGCTGACTGCTGTACTTGGAGCAGATTGCCTAGCGCAAACTCGCGCAGATCCAACAATGCGAATCGCAGCGCAACAACAAGCAATGCTTAAATTGAAAATGATGGATGGTACTTGGCGAGGGAATGCATCGACGTTTTTGCCAAATGGCGAGAAGCATCAAATCACGCAAACAGAACGCATCGGCCCTTTTCTTGATGGTGCTGTCAAAGTGATTGAAGGTCGTGGATACGAGGCAGATGGAAAAGTTAGCTTCAACGCTTTTGGCACAGTGTCGTTTGATGTTGCAAGCAATGTTTATACCCTACACTCTTATGCTCATGGTTTTGTGGGTGACTATGTACTTACCCCCACTACCGATGGTTTTAGTTGGGATATTCCCGCCGGCCCTATGACAATCCGATATACGGCAGTGATCAAAGAGGGTGTTTGGAAGGAGGTGGGTGATCGTATTATGCCAAACAAAGAGGCTGTTCGATTTTTCGAGATGGAACTCAAGCGACTCGGCGATACAACCTGGCCTGCAGCAGCTGCCGTTAGTTTTCAATAGCACCGTGAAAAAAACCACTGATGACTTAGGCAAAATGGCGATTCCTAGACGTGTCGTACAACGAGGCGAACGCAACAACGGCAGCATTTGTTTTGCGTAGGTCCCAATGAGGTGTGCCTATGCTGTAACTAACTTCAACGGTGAAAAAATATGAATAAAATTTGTTTGTCCATCTTGTTCGCGATCTCTACCTTGTCGGCGTCTTATGCGGGTGTACAGGAACTTGCGACGTCGGACTTGAAGTCGAGACTCATTACAGAGCTAAAGCAAGACAATGTCTCAGCATTAGAAAAAATGATCGGTAATGAAGATCAGCAAATTCCTCTGAACGGGCAACATGGCGCGGTGCCATTGGTGCTGGCGGCACAACATAAGGCTAGGAAGTTACTACATTGGTTACTGCAGCATGGCGCAAATGTGGATGCCCTCTCCGCAAGTGGCAGTACGGCTTTATCGATGGCCGCTTATTTTGGTCACGTTGGCATTATCGAGGCTTTAGTCGCCGCAAATGCCAAGCTAGGATTGAAGTCACCCAATGGATATCAAGCACTAGACTGGGCGTTAGACAATCAACGAATCGAAGCAGTCGAGGCGCTCATATTGGCTTGGGGATTAAGAGAGTCGAAGTTTGAGCAGGAGAAGAAAATACTCCTAGCCATTAGCGCTAATCAAATGCAAGCCGACGCGGTCTCCGATTTTCAAGCCGGCTTTAGCTCATTCCCACTGGTGCTCGCCATTGTCAAAGACAATACAGCATTAGTAGAATCCTTACTCAATCATGGCTACGACCCCAATCAAAGAAATGCGGCAGGTTATGCTGCATTGCCGACCGCAGCACGTTTGGGAAACCCAAGAATTGTGTCCGCCTTACTGGCACATAAGGCCAATCCGAATATAGGCGGAAGCAAAGGAGACGATGTTGCTGGTGCGCTAAATCAAGCGATGCGTGGTCAGCGTTATGAGGCTGCGCAATTATTGATCGAGGCTGGCGCTCAGGTAAACAAGGGCAACGCCATCGGCATTACCCCCTTGTACATCTGCGCGGTGGCAGATACGAAAACAGGCGACCTGACTCGTTTGCTCCTCAAGCATAAGGCGGACATAGGGCAAAAATCTGACGATGGCTACAACACACTAGACGTTGCGATGGAAAATCGCAACCGTCTCTATATGCGCATCGCGATGCGCCACATGCTCGAACAATCGATGAGTGAGGAAAAGAAGAAAGCAATTCTTGTCAAATTCCTCGACGGTAAGTCGACCGCATTGCCACCACTGTCATCCGAATCTTCATCGCTATTACTGAATTTATCCATTCTTAACGGCGATACAAAGTTATTCAAACGTTTGATGGCAACGAACATCAATCCAAATAGTCCGAATCGTTCCGGACACTACCCACTGAGTATCGCGGCAAGTTGGAGTGAGCTGGACATGCTTGCCCTTTTGTTGAAAGGCGCCTCAGATGTCAATCAACACAATCGCAATCGCTACTTGACGACGCCGCTAATGGAAAGCACGCGCGACGGTCAGGTTGAGATCGCAAAACTCTTGTTGTCTCACGGTGCAAAAGTCAATTTGCTGGATCTTCACAAAGACAACGCACTCAATTGGTCGGTGTTTTTTGGCAGGGCGCCAATGGTTCAGTTGTTATTAGAGAACATGGCCGATACTTCGCAAGTAGGACAGCAGACGAATGACAACGCGATGGATATCGCTCTTCGTCAAGGTGTGCCTGATGTGATCGCGTTATTACAAAAAGCCGGTGCCAAAAGTTCAAAATTGCCGAAGTAAGGTCGTTACCTGGTTGGGATTGAACTCACATTTCCATTGGAGCGGCGGCCAGTGTGGATATGGGAGACCTCTGCATACCTGTAGCAAATTTCACCCCAGCGGTAGGGGTGAAATTTTTTTACTCCGACATT
>JAIELM010000521.1 GCA_019752975.1 Undibacterium sp.
CGCTCTTCCGATCTTGCGCTATGTCCATTTGGACGAAGCGCATAAGGCACCCGAACGTAAGGCACTCGCGTCAGACAAAGCATGGATTCTAAGCGCGACCCATGATGTCAATAGTGCGACCGGTTACTATAGTATTGACCCCAAGACCTTAGCTGAGGCAGAGCCACAAGAACTCATTCATGACGATAAATTGATCAGCGGATTAATCAAGGCCAAGGACAGCCAAGCGGTACTGTTTACCCAGCAAACGTTTACCGAGTTTCCCGATCTTTGGAGTAGCCGTTTGGACTTTTCTTCTCCGGTCAAAATCAGTAACGCTAACCCGCAGCAAGGACAATACAATTGGGGTACCCAGGAACTGATCGATTATGTCAGTGCCGATGGTAAAAAACTGAAAGCATTACTCAGTAAACCTGAGAATTTTGACCCCAAGAAAAAATACCCCATGATGGTGTATATCTACGAAAAGATGAGTGATAATTTGTATCGCTATGTGCCACCAGCACCAGCGCAAAATATTAATATCACCCGTTATGTCAGCAATGGGTATGTTGTGTTGCGTCCCGATATCGTGTATCAAACAGGCTATCCTGGTAAGAGTGCTTTAAATACCGTTGTGCCGGCAGTTAAGCAAGTCATTGCCAAGGGTTTTGTTGACCCCAAAAAGGTAGGGATACAAGGCCATAGTTGGGGCGCATATCAAATCAATTATTTGATCACCCATACCGATATTTTCCGTGCGGTGGAAGCGGGCGCATCGATGGCGAATATGGTTAGTGGCTACGGCGGTATACGTTGGGGTGCAGGCATTAGTCGTGCTTTCCAATACGAAAAGCAGCAAAGTCGAATAGGTGGAACGCCTTGGGATAGCACCGCGAAATATGTGGAAAATTCACCGATATTTGCCGTCGATAAAGTCCATACACCTTACCTGACAATACATAACGATGACGACGATGCTGTGCCTTGGTATCAAGCGATAGAATTTTTCACTGCCTTGCGTCGTCTGAATAAAGAGGCTTATTGGTTCAACTACAATGGCGAAAAACATGGTCTAAAAGAACGCGACAATATGAAGCATTTCACCGTACATATGAGCGAATATTTTGACCATTATTTACAGGATAAACCGCGTCCAGAATGGATGGACACGCCGATACCGTATTTGGAACGTGGTAAGCGCGATGTGATGGGGATGTTTAAGACGGGTAAATAAGGCAGGTGAATAGCATAAACTTAAAAACCCTTAACACCGAGACGCCGAGGGACGCATAGAAAACCTCATTTTTCGTATTTCTCCGTGTCTCGACGTTGAGGTTTTTTGACTCTCATTTGTCGTAATTATTCAGCCCCTAAGTAAGCCGTCTTTCCCGCATGTTTTTAGCGGGAATCCAGCGACTTTTGTTCAGCAACGGACGCCACTAAATTCCCGATTAAACCCTAGTGAATAACATAAAATAGGGTGGAGTACTTTGAATTTCAACTTTGTCATAGAGGGCTGAATAATTACCATTTATCAATAAAACACCTACTATCAACTCTGCAAAATCTTCATAGGTGTAGAGAGCAACTCATCTCCGCTACTGGCGAAATACCACATGATTCCGACAAATCCGACAATGACCAATAAATACCAAATGCCGGAAAAAATTTGACCGTAGCGATCTAACGGTAGCAGTGCACTTTGATGACGCAGCCGCCATTCTGCCGCAATCTCGATGCAGCCTAAAAATAGGAAGAACGCCAAAAACGTGAGATGCAAAAAATAGCAAGCAAGAATCCCCAATGCGGAGCCAAGTGTGAGTAAGACCAAGGCCAATCTATTGTTGGCTGAAAAACAGATACTCTTGAGAATATGGCCGCCATCAAGCGGCATAATCGGCAGCAAATTAATGAGGTTAAGTAAGGCATTAAAATTGGCCAGACCCGCGAACAGCATATTGTCAGTAAGCAGATAAGCGATCAGCAGACCAAACGATAATAGTAGGCCAAAACAAGGTCCCATAATCGAGATCACCACATCCTGCCAACGGGTATTGATCTTGTCTTCGGTGAGCGCTAAACCACCAACAAAGGGAATCAAATATATACCTTTAGTCTTCATGCCAAAATACTTCATGGCACGGATATGCCCATACTCATGGATTATTAAGCAAAGCAATAAGGCCACTGCAAATTTGAAGGAAAATAGCCAAGAATAGGCTGCTAAACTGCCCGCCGCTAAGATGACTTTAAGTAGCTTGGCGCTCTTGAGTAGTTTAAAGCCCAAAGAGGCAAAACCAATCAGGCTTACTTTTCGTGTTGCGCCTTGTTTGATCTCAGGCACTTGCTGCTCGATATCCCTAGTGTTACGGCTACCTGCATTGACGACTTCGTTGTTGATCAGTAGGCGATAAGCAATAGCAAAGGGCTGCCATTGTAAATTGGTTTCTAGCGCAATCGTCAGTTCTTGAGCTTGAGGAATTTCCACTTGAGCCGTGGTAGCCTCTGGTACTAAGCGTACCTGAAAAATATGGGCATGCACGCCTTCATTGTCAGCACTTGCTGGCCTTTCTGAGACCAAGTGATTTCCCCAAAATAGTTGCTGCCAACCGGCTAGCGATCCTTCTAACCTCAGGCGTTTGCCTAGGCAATCTATGTTTAGTAGTTCCAAAATAATTCCTTAAGTGAAGCTAAGCGCGAATTTTAGGGGATATTTGGGTTTTGAGCGAGTGATCAGTGCCGATATGGCCAGATTGTCATTTCATTGCGTCGGGCGCTGCTCTGTTGAGTGATAAAACGCAGATGGGTAATGGAAATGTCGTCTTTTCCTCGCGAGTGTGATTTCGTTAAGTTGATAGGCAGATTGATTAACGAGTTGATTACCTAGGTTTTACGTGACAGTTCAGTCGCTATGAGAAAAGTCTAAACCCCTCAACGCCGAGGCGCGGAGAGGCGGAGAAAATCGGAGGAAACCTCTGCGCCTCGGCGTCTCGGCGTTGAGGGGTTTTCGTTTTTTGATGAGTTATCAT
>JAIELM010000571.1 GCA_019752975.1 Undibacterium sp.
ACGCTAGGCAATGGCTTAACGATAGAGCGCGACTACTTCATCAACACAGGACGACTAGACCAAGCCAAACTCCTCAGCCCAGGCCGAGTCGAACAACTGCGTGAAGGCTACACCTTTGACGCCCTAGGCAACGTCAACCAACGCAACCAACAATGGCAAGGCAATGGCTTCATCGAAGATTTCACCTACGATGGACTCAACCGTCTCCACAGCGCAAAAGTGCTAGGACAAACCATCCAAACGTTTGAATTTGACGCCATTGGCAATATCCAAAGCAAAACCGGCGTAGGCACAGGCAACTACCAATACAACGCCTCAGGAGCAAACAGCATCCGTCCGCATGCCGTTAATAGCATTCCCGGCCTAGGAACGTTTGATTATGATGCCAACGGCAACATGACCAATGGCGCAGGACGCAGCATCAGCTGGACCAGCTTTGACATGCCCGACACCATGAGCAAAAACAGTGAATGGAGCAAATTCACCTACGGCGCCAACCACCAAAGAACCAAGCAAAGTAAAGCCGATGGCACCGCCATCTACTACGGCGGCGCCATGGAACTAGAGACCAACAACGGCCAACTTAAAACCCTCAAAACCTACTGGCCGATGGGACTAGGGGTAGAAATAGACGCCCCCAACAAAGCGACCGACTTTAACTGGACACACCTAGACAGATTAGGTAGTATCGTCGCCATCAGCAACAGCCAAGGCCAAATCGTAGAAAAACTAGCCTACGACAGCTGGGGCAAACGCAGAACCTTACTAGGAGACGCTACACCGGATAGTATTGACGGAGTCAAGGACAATAAGGGCTTTACTGGGCATGAGATGTTGGATAATCTCGATCTTGTGCATATGAATGGGCGCATTTATGAACCACTGATTGCACGGTTTATGTCACCTGATCCTATCATCCAAGATCCTGAGCATTCACAATCCTATAATCGCTATACTTATGTGTGGAACAATCCGACTAACTTGACTGATCCTACTGGGTTTGAGGCGAATTGCGATAATCGTTGCACTCAATTACAAAACGAAGCGAATAAACAAGCTACAGATTGTTGGTGGACTGGTGGGTGTTCGTACTATGGATCCGGGCAGGTGACTAATTCGAATGAGGCAGGTCGTTCAAACACTATAGAGAAAACTAATTTATCTAATGTACCCACAACCAGTACAAGACGTGAACTTACTCTAACTGAATATAATAAAAATGATGTTACTGGAGAGTGGGACAACGGTATAGACGTTGACCATGTAAATACAGAACATGGTTTTTTGAATGGGATGTATAACACAAAATCATATGCTAAAACTTTAGCTATAGATCATCTTGCGCGAGACTATCCAAATGTGACAAGCTTCACTTTGGCATACAACCCAACACATGGACTTCTTGCTGACTTTTGGGAATCCTTTAGAGATAAAATAGGTTTCACTACGCAAGTAACACGAGAATTTGCAGGAGTTTTGCAAGACATTCAGCAGCGTGGAAAAGATGTTAAATGGGTCGTGCATAGTCAAGGCGGGATTATTTTTTCTGAGGCTGCTCGTATTTCACAAGGTGGTTTGTCGCATAATTTTGTCAGTTTCCATTCAGGTGCTAATAATATTTTGGTTACCAATTCGATCTTAAAATCAAGAAATATTTCAACTATGGGATACCTCAATCCTGTCAATGATCCAGTCCCCAATATTGGAGGAATGAATACTCTCAATCCAATTGTATTGTTACGCTCACTTCTCCAGCTCTATAATGTCATTTGGGGAGATGTTAGCACTCCAGAACATCCAATCAGTCCGCATACATGGGCATGCCGATCATGCACATATACTCATTGACACTGGAGATTAAAATGATTAAAAATTTTATCCGAGTAGTTCTTTTCATGACGTTTTTTTTGAACAGTGCTTGGGCATTCGATGATATGAAATCAAACGATATAAAAATCACTTTTAACAAAAAATATTTTGTTGCTAGCGCACCTTATTGGGAGAGCGACGATTTTTTTTCCACATCGTCGAACGCAAATTTTGATTTAAGTAATGCAGCTAATTTTGACAAATGGATGTCATCGCCAGTACTTGTGAAAAAATTCTGGGGCTTTAAAAAACCCTTTGTTCCTGGTGGACTTGGTGTGCTCGAAATGAGAATTAGAGTATTGACATCCATCTCGTCTATTACTGAGTTAACTCCGGAAAAATTAATAGAGGTTATCGAAATACGTTCGCTACGTTTAACTGAAGAAATCAATCGTGAGTTACGCGATAAACATAAAGACGAAAAAAAATATAGTCCTCCGACTGCGTTTATTCAAAAAGTTTTTAATGAGCGTGAATGGGTGCAATATAAATTTGATGCAAATTATGAAGGTCAAGTCTATGTTACATGGCTAGATAATATGCACTACATAGAAATCGTTTTTAAGTATACGGATAATGGTAGGGGTTATAAATCTGATGCAAAAGAAACCGCCAGTAAAAACATTATATCTATCATGAATTCAGCAAAACTTCTTGATGTAGTAAAACAGTAAAAGGTCGCGAAAGCCGGGTCCACAAAGCTGCAAAGCTGGGGTCTGCAAAGCTGGTGCAAAGCTGGGGTCAGTTCTAACATTCCAACATTTGCACACATTTACATCTAAAACCAAGCCCACCCCGCCGCCTGTCACAGTCCTTTCTAGCCGTGCAGAAGAGTTGAGTCAGGCACACGGGGCAAGCACTGCGCCAGGCTATTTTACTCACACCTGAATCATTGCGGCTTCGACGAGCAGAGAACCTAAACGGAAAGCACAAAGCGCACTCGTGCCTCGTTTGCATCTGCGCGTTGCCAGAAGTCAGAAAAGGTCAACAAAAGGTCAAAGTCAAAGGCACAGCCCTTACGGGGTAAATCGCGGTGAAGCTGCGATTTAACATAACGATCAGTATACAAAATCGGCGCAGTCGCTTACCGCTACGCTCACGCTTGATGCACCGACTTCGTATACTGGGCGTTATGT
>JAIELM010000188.1 GCA_019752975.1 Undibacterium sp.
CTATCCGGTGCCGATATTATTCGAAAATTACACACAGAAACTGAAATCGCCGTAGTCTTGAGCGAACGGGTTTTCGGCATTCCTGCAAGTCTAGTCGATTGGATGAAACGTAGCCTGCATGCGGCACATCTAGCCGCAGAAGCAAAAAAAAATGAGGCCAAGAAGCATGCAACGGACAAGCCTAGCACGACCTCCGATCTGCCCTCGCTCTATACACCATCCAACATTCATATCGAGACACCGGTAGAACTCAAAAAAACCGCCTCAGCACCAGATGCGCTCCAAGCAGAGAGTCATAAAAAACAGGATTTCCAGTTCACTGAGATGAATACCGCAACGGTGCCAAGCAAACCGGTTCCACTCTTTGATATCAACACACTTAAGACGCGTTGCGTAACTGACAGCAAAACACATGTTGAAATATTTATTCCTAGCGACTGGCAGCAAATAGCACGAAAAAATGGTATGCGCTTTCTTGATCCCGCGACCGGCACAAAAGTGGAAGTCGATGGCATTGAAAGAGATGATGTTTCGCTTGATCAGTGGCAGGAGATGCGCCTGCCGACGGTTACCAGAGAAATGCCTTTTCTCCAAGCGACGGGCGTTTCTTATGTTATCGATGGCGATCAATGGCGTCATCGCATACGTGCCTATGCAACCGAGTATCAAGGGACATTTCATGGAGATAGCGAGCCTAGTCACTACCTCATCTGCTGCTATCGCACTGACCGTATGTTAGTCACAGTCAGCATCACAGCAAAATCACGTATTTTTACAGACCAGCATGCCTTGCATAAATGGCTGTTGAGTCATATCGACATCGGCGAGCCACTCTTTGAAAATGTCTCGCGCGAGAATAGGCGTGTCACCACGACTAATAGCATAGGAGGAGAAAGAAGCACTCCAAAATTCTTTGGATTATCCACAGCCGGTCGGATCGGACGCTTGCGTTACTTAGCTTATCCATGGGCTTTCATGCCTTTGATGGTGCTTGCTGGTGTTGCCTCAGCTATGGCCAGTTTTCAAGCAAATACGATGATGCTGGTGGCAGGCATAATCGGCCTGAGCTTCCTTTGGCTGGGCATACGTTTGACCGTCTTGCGACTACATGACTTGAATCTGAGCGGTTTTTGGATGTTACTCCCCTGTGCGATCGGCATTCTCGGAGCAATGACTAAACGCCCCGAAGCACTATTTTTTCTTTTTGCAGTAATCGCGATAGGCAATATTATCCTTATTTTTGCCCCCGGCAATCAAGAAGAAAATCGCTACGGCCCGGTCGCCGAACCCAACTCATTCTGGGTCATACTTGGGGCGGTCTTGATGGCTTCCGCATGCCTAGCGAGTGGTGGTGGACGTGACAAAATAGGACGGCTTGGACAATTCCCAGAGTTTCCTTGGTCTACCAGCCGTGGCTCTAGCTCGCCCACTCCCTACTCTCCAAGCGACAATAGTTTCACCATCAACTTCCCTGGCAAACCGGCCGAGAAACAGACACCTCGTTCAGCGATTTTAGGCTCGGGATTATCGGCGATTAACAACTATGGACTGGACCTAGGCAGCGACAGTTACCTAGTTCAACGTATCGATTTCGAGAATCGACCAAATGATCGTACTCAGACCATTGATGCCGTACGCGACATGTTTGTTCTAGCGACCAATGGGAAAACCATCTCAGATCACACCATTTACTACGAAGGCAACGCCGCCAAGGAAGTACGAACCAAACTCCCAAATGGCGTGTATGGAAACATGCGCATCATCCTTGTCGACACACGCGTCTACGTCATTTACATCCAATCACCTGATGAGCAAATCACTGCCAAAACTAGCGACTTTTTAGATTCGTTTCATATCAAATAGGACGATTAAAATAGCCTTCAGGACTTGAAAGCTTAGGTAGACTTGGTGTTTTAAATTTTGAAGTTAATACGCATTATTTTCTCCGCGTAGCGGCTTCGTTCAACAAGTCGCTCAAGCATCGCCACTTCGTGGCTAGACGGTTTTTAAGTTACGCTTTTTTGTTTGGTCAGCAAAATAACCACAAAACCACAACTTAAAAACTACTGCTTAACTCGACATTAGACCAAAAGAAAAAACCATGATAAATAAAGAAGTTAATGCTGAAATTTTAAGACGTTTAGAGGCTGCTGAAATTGAGCATGACGTTAAAATTATTCTTGCTGTTGAATCTGGTAGTCGTGCATGGGGGTTCGAATCAATTAATAGCGACTATGATGCACGGTTTATTTATGTGCACCGTCCGGAGTGGTATCACTCGGTTGGACTTGAAGAAAAACGAGATGTTATCGAATATCCCATAGTTGATGATTTGGATATAAACGGCTGGGATTTAAGAAAAGCATTGAGGTTGTACTGGAAGTCAAATCCGGCTTTTGTTGAGTGGGTGCAGTCTCCACAAATATATAAAGAATATACAGACTTTAAATCGAAGGTATTAAATATTGTTCATGATGTCTATTCTATTGAGAGTGGAATTTATCATTACAAAAGTATGGCTAAAAATAATTTTAGAGGATACTTAAAAGAGGAGCTCGTTCCCCTTAAAAAATATTTTTACGTATTGCGTCCATTGCTCTCTGTCTTATGGCTTGAAAAATATAACCGGCCTGCTCCCATAGAGTTTGGTAAATTGCTTCACCTAATCGGTGAGCAGAAAAATCTATGTAAATCAATTGAGGAATTATTGCTCGCCAAGCGTAGTGGTCTAGAGCTAGGCCTGTCAGCCCAAATACCAGAAATTCATATGTTTGTTGAAGCGGAACTGGAAAGGCTAGAAAGAATTACTCCGGATCATATTGAGCGTAAAAATGTTGAACCAAAGCTATCAGAAATATTTAGGGCTGTACTTCGGGACGCTTGGGCCTAACAAACGACACAGGAACAAGACAACGCCACAAGCAACGACACAAAGCACTCTCATCAAAAAGCAACTAAATACGGTTAAGAAATAGTGTGAGACGCTTTTTTTGTTGCTTTTTAAG
>JAIELM010000367.1 GCA_019752975.1 Undibacterium sp.
GGCGATCCTCGTTATTGTCCCAATGCTGTGCTGGCGATTTAGCGCTAGCATTTCTTCTTTATTAGTTGGATTTGCACTAAATTTCGTTTAGGGAAGAATGAGTTTGGAGACAGCAGCGAGCATCTGCTCTGGTTGAGCCGAGATTTGCCGTTAGGCGCACCTGCGGGGTTATTTTCGCGCTGACGGCGCATTTGCGGCCATTTTTGTTGCTCTTCGCTGTTGAAGTCAAGACTATTAAAGTTGCTTCCGAGCGTTTGAAAGTGTCAGATCAAGCTTCCGCCTCACACTAAGCTCCACCACGGCGCTCACCTTTACCATTACGATGGCCGCCACCGTTATTTGGCTTGTCAGCGCTAGTGCGCGCTTCTTTGGGTTTATCTTCGACTCGTGCTAATTGATCACGCATCAGTACGGTGAGCGCTTCCCGCTGATGGTCGTTTAAAGCGTCGTAAATATCCATCCAGTAGGCACGTAATTGTTGATTTTCTTGGGTAGAAGCGAGATCGTCCTGATCCATCATTTTGGCGATGTCGCGCCATTCCGGATTGTTTTCTTGCAGACGTTTTTTAATATTTTCTTGTAGTTCATGATGACGCGCCTCGCGAATACGTAAGAGGGTTTTTGATTTGGTTTCAGTTTGTTGCCATAGCGCTTGTTGATTTGCGCTTAAATTAGCACTAGTTTTGTACACCGATAAGATCGCTAACACATCTTGCGCACGAAATTCGCTGACATCCACCGCCTTGGCACAGCTAGTGAAGACGCACGATGCGCAAAGAATATAGCACGCCATACTTTGACGGAATTGAGCAATAGATATTTTCAAGACCTTTTCCCCTAAATTGAATGAAATACTCCATATTCTCATCCAATTATCTCAATACATCAGGTGGTTTTTTCACTTAATTTGTATCGGAATGTAGAGAAGCGCTGACCATAAAATTTTCTGGCCATTTGTTTTGTTAGTGTTAGGTTTTCTGTTTGATGGATCTATTCGCCGCCTAAAAAGCCATTTTGTCGCCAAGCCTCAAACACGACAATGGCGACTGTATTCGATAAATTAAGGCTGCGGTTATTTGGGCGCATGGGTAGGCGTATGCGTTGTGACAGCGGAAAAGACTCGCGCAAATTCTGTGCTAAGCCACGGGTTTCTGCGCCAAAGACAAAGTAATCTCCAGGTAAAAACTGGGATAGGGCGAAAGGGGCGGAGCCATGCGTAGTCATGGCGAATAGCCTAGTTAAATTAGGATTTTCAGCCGCTAAAAACGCTTCCCAGTTTTTATGCACTTTCATTTTGGCATACTCGTGGTAATCGAGGCCAGCACGTTTTAATTTGCTATCCTCAAGCGGAAATCCCAGAGGTTCAATTAAATGTAGTTGCACCCCGGTGTTGGCACATAGACGAATAATATTGCCAGTATTGGGTGGGATTTCGGGTTCGACTAAGACGACGTTAAACACGGATGTGTCCTGTGGTTGATGTTTGAGCTTGAATTCTAGCTGATAGTCACCTGTCTTAGAAATGTTTTCACGGGTTTTCACGGGTGGAATAGGACAATCAAGTGAAGCTAAAATGAATGCGGCGAGGTCCTTGCAAATACCAGGTTCGTTACTTGGCTGGCGCCGAATCTTTTGAGTAATTTGGCAATTTCATTGAGGCTAGTACCCGTGGTGATCACATCATCGACTACGCCTATATGTTTGCCCTCGATTTGGCCTAAGAATTCTGGATTGAGAATGAAAGCTTTGCTGAGGTTTTGTTTGCGTTCTTTTCCGCTGAGGTGGCCTTGGGGTAAGGTGTCACGTAGACGGATTAAGAGTTGCGGCTGAAGTGGCAAGCTAAGTTTTTTTGCTAATGGTTTGGCGATTTCTAAAGCTTGATTGAAACCGCGTTCGATGAGACGCTGCGGCCCTAACGGGACTGCACACAATAGGTCTGGCGAAATGGCATGCAAGGCGCGCATTTGTTCGGCGATTTGGGTTGCCATTAAATTGGCGTAGGCTAGACTCTGCATAAATTTCAAACCTAATACCAACTGATCTAGTGGCGGGGCATAGCTACATGCACTGATGCTGCGATCAAAGTGCGGCACGGTACTTAAGCACTCGCCACAATGACTTTGGTCATCTAGTTTCTCTAGTGGTAGCGCGCATTGATAGCAGCGTGCTTGTGCGCGAATAAAATATTGCTGGCGACAAGCAGCGCAAATTGGTTCAGTCGCGCTCGGTTCGTGACACTGCATGCTACAAAGGGCACAGTGCATGGGGAGGGCATAGGATAAAATACTGTTCCAAAGATGAATGAGGTCAGGTGCTCGATTCATTTTGTCCTTGTTGATAGATTTCGAGGGTGAATGTCTATATTATTTTAACATGCAAAAATTAAATAAAATGGGGTTTTATGCTTAGCGCAGACATTGATCTCGCTCTGGTACGTCGTTTTTTTTCCCGCGCCGATGCCGCACAAGCTAGTGATTTTTTGCGACGCGAAATTGCAAGTCGTATGCATGAGAAATTGGAGTTGATCAATATTTCAGCAAGCCGCGTGTTGGATGCAGGATGCGGCTTAGGTGCTGATTTACCTCATTTGCTCAGTCGCTTTCCCAAAGCTCAGATAGTGGGGCTGGACGGTTCTTGCGCTGCCTTGTGTGAGCAGCAGGCGATGCAGCAAGCTGCGGATCAGGCCAAGATTACCTTGTGGCAAAAAATCTTACCTCGCGCCTTGCAGACCCAAGTTGTATCGGAGGTGCAGCTCTTGTGCGCTGACTTTGCTCAGTTGGGTATTGCCAGCAATACCATTGACGTATTGTGGTCGAACATGGCCTTGCACTGGCATCCTCAGCCTGATTTGGTGCTCGCAGAATGGCGCCGGGTATTAAATGTTAACGGCATGCTGATGTTTTCTTGTTTTGGCCCAGATTCCTTGCGCGAAGTACGTACTGCTTTCCAAGATGTGGATAACTACCCACATGTTTTGCCCTTCGTAGATATGCATGATTT
>JAIELM010000407.1 GCA_019752975.1 Undibacterium sp.
AGCGAGGACACTGGGCAAGCCAAGGGGGAAGTACGCAAGCCAAATGGTGCGGCCAAGAGATTACGCAAGCGCATTAATTTAGATACGCCCTGATGCCTGTGATCGACAAATGACTGCAACAAACGGCCAAGAATGTCCTTGGCGTTAGCATCATTTCCGACCATACAATTACTCTTCGATAGTTCCAGCACAAAAAAATCACAATAATCGCAAACTTCCCCATTAAATTCTTGCCGCAATAAGGACTCTTGCGGGAGCGCTGAATGAATAAGATGCGGAACCCGATGCGAATTTGTATGCTTTAAACCTACACGCGCATCTTGAAGAGAAACGGTTTGATCAAGTGCTGGTTTCAGATCAATTTCTGCATGTTCAATAGTCGAGCTATTTAACATAAGGCTAGTACTTACACCATTCATGTCACGCCAAGAATACCCTTCCAACAATGCAGTTACAGTGGCGGGTAATAGGCGGGTTAGTGAGGGAATACTCGCTTTTCCATTGAGAATCTGCTGGCGTAAATCGGCATCATGGATTCCGCCCAATTCATCAGCATGACAGGAAATTGCAAACATCGTTGGATGTGTGCCCTGTTCCAACAATGGTGCGAATTGATGCCATGTTCCGCCACCAAAACGCACTGTAAATAAGCAGTCTGCTGGGATATTCACCACATGAAGAGTATCGAAGAAGCTGTGTGGATTGACGGCTAACTGCTCAGGTGTCGCCATAGAGAAGCGTAATTGCGTGCCACTAGCCCCTGAAATCGCAGTAAACATACGATTCCCTGCATGACAGTGAAAAGGATGACCCTGCGCACCGACGGAAAATGTATACAAAGAACTGTGATCCCCCAGTTCAAAATGACTATCGCCAAGTCGTGCAGACGGTTCATCTAATTCACTCAAAAATTGGGTATGACTTTGTTGTCGCTGCTGCGCGGCAGTAATCAATTGATCACCTGTCCCAAATCCCAGTTGATGTATTAAGCAAACTTCTATCGGCAGGCCACCACTAGGTGATTGCAATATCCGCTGAGGAAAGCTAGAGGGTTTGGTCGATGCGATCAATTTACTTCTCCTATAAAAAAAGAATGCCACATGCGAAATGACGTACTTGAATAATTTCCGTTCATATAGCCCATCATAAATCATATTTAACTAAATAGCTAATTAAAATTCGCTCTTGCAGATTGACATCGTTAAAATTTATCTTCATGCTTAGACCCTTGAAAAAAATTTTACAGATTTCCGCGTCGCCGTTCAATCTACCAACTCATTTCACTAAACCCATCAAAATCAAAAATGAAGACTAAACTCATTCACGCTCTCCTTACCACCCTTGGTCTATTGTTCGCCTATGTGGCGCAAGCCGATGTACGATACCAGATCAAAATTACCAACGCAGCACAACATTTAGCTGAAGTTAAGATCGACTTCCCTACTGTCAATAGCAAAACCATCGATGTACAAATGCCTATCTGGCGCACTGGTCGATATGAGGTACTTAATCTTGCGAAAAATGTGCGCCAGTTCAGTGCCACGACAAGCAAAGGCACACCACTCAGCTTTGCCAAAACCGATAAAGGGACATGGCAGATTAAGACTCAGTTAGGAGAATCCGTTAAAGTTTCATATGAAGTCTATGCCAATTCCTTAGGCGAGCGCACCCAGCACATTGATGACACGCATGCGTATTTAGACGCCAGTGGAATTTTGATGTATTCCGCTGTATTTCGCCAGCAGCCAGTCCAGGTTAAATTAGAAACACCCAAGACTTGGATATCCCGCTCAGGCATGGACAAGGGTGACTGCGATCACTGTTTTGTAGCGAAGAATTATGACGTTTTAATCGACTCTCCGATCGAAACTGGGGAACATGAATTTCACAGTTTTGAAGTAGATGGCCGCCAAATTGAACTTGCCATCTGGGGCCGTGGAAACTACGACGGCAAAAAAATGGCACTAGACTTAAAGAAAATTGTAGAGCAAGGTGGAAAACTCCTAGGAGCCTACCCTTTCAAACGCTATTTATTTATCGTCCATGCCACCGATGGTGCCAGTGGTGCGACTGAACATCTGAACTCTACAGTAATTCAAAAACCACGTTGGGGCTACTTCCCACATAAAGAATACCTAGAGTTTTTACGTACTGCTGCGCACGAGTTCATCCATACTTGGAATGTCAAAGCATATCGTCCAAAAGAGATGGTTCCTTACGAGTATCAAAAAGAAAACTACACCCGTCTATTGTGGATGGCAGAAGGTAACACCTCCTACTTTGAAGATATTTTATGCTTACGTGCGGGCTTGATGACCCGCGACGAATATATGACAGAAATGGCCAAGGCGCTACAAGCATACCAACATCAACCAGGACGCTTTCAACAAAGCGCGGCAGAGTCTAGCTTTGATGCTTGGATAGATGCCGGTGGTGAACGAGCAAAAAATGCCTCAGTCAATATTTATACCAAAGGCCATTTATTGGCTGCAGCAATGGACATGGAAATTCGCAAACAAACCAATGGCGCAAAAGGCTTTGAACATGTGCACCACTATCTCTATCAGCACCATAGCGTTGCGCAAGGCGGCTATAGCGACAACGATGTGCGTACCGCATTAAAGTCGGTCACTGGAAGTAATTGGTCAGCTTGGTGGGCACAGTATGTGGATGGCGTAGCCGAAATTCCTTTGGCTGATCTCATGCAGCAAGTCGGTTGGCATTTTTTGGTTGAGGGTGCCAAAGACGATGAGCAAAAACAAGAATGGTTCACTGGATGGCGCACCAAAGACGGCGGCGATTTCCCAGTAGTCAGCGAAGTAGAAAGAGATAGCCCCGCATGGCAAGCCGGCATAGTGGCGGGAGATACCTTAATCGCCGCTAACGGTGTTCGGGTGAACAACAAAGACTTGGGTGACAAGCTGTGGCTGTCACAACAAACCCCTATTAAACTCCAACTCTTTAGACGCGACGAATTGCGGGAAATTGCAT
>JAIELM010000115.1 GCA_019752975.1 Undibacterium sp.
CCAGCGACTTTTGTTCCGTAACGAACGCCATTGGAATACCAATTAAATCCTAGCGAATGACATAAAATAGGGTGACTATTCAGCAGCTATGAAACTCATTAAAAAACGAAAACCCATCAACGCCGAGACGCCGAGGTGCAGAGGAGCGCAGAGGTTTCCTCCGATTTTCTCCGCGTCTCGGCGTTGAGGGGTTTTGACTTTTTCTCATAGCGACTGAACAATCACAAATTGGGTGGAGTACTTTGAAATTTCAACTTAGTCATAGAGGGCTGAATAATTACAAGTCGTGACGCAATCATTTTAGGATTTCAGCAACAGCCGAGTGCGATTTCTTCAAATTTCATGCACTAGTATCGTATTTTCTGGCAAGCTCTTCCTAATGTCACGAAATGTAGAATAGCGATCATGAATCAGCTTAAACTTAGTCAAGTAGTCGACACATTGAAGGACTTGCCAACTTTACCGGCGATTGTGATGGAGCTGTTAAATACACTCGATCGCGAAGATTTAGATATCCCATTGTTGGCCAAAAAAGTCACCCAAGACTTAGCCTTAACTGCGAAAACACTGCGTTACGCTAATTCGCCTTATTATTCAACGCTCGTCAAAGTCACTACCATACAACAGGCCATCGCCTTATTGGGATTAGACACTGTCAGACAAATGGTTTTATCGGTTTCACTTTCTGGGTGTTTTCCGGAAAATAATTGCAAAGGCTTTGATCACAAGGCATTCTGGCGACATTCAAATGCGGTTGCCTTCGCTTCAAAACTTATTGCACGACGAATTGGCTTGAACGAAGATGTCGCTTTCATAGCGGGTCTCTTGCATGATATTGGTATTCTCGCGCTGGTGAGTTTATTCCCACAGCAATATGAAGAGGTGTTACGGTATCGAGAAGAAACAATGTCCTCGCAGTTTGAGGCTGAACGAAAAATACTTGGCCTAGATCATGCAGCAATCGGGGAAGCTTTAGCGACGGAGTGGAATTTTTCAGACGTTATGAAAAACGCGATCGCTGGGCATCATTTACCCGAGCAGCCCGGTATCGGTTTTCTTGCTACCATCGTTCACGTGGCTGATGGCATCGCCCATATGCTCGGTGTTTCTACGACACCAGAAAGCAAGTCAATTTCCATCTCTGTGGTGTCGTGGGCAAGCCTGAATTTAGATCAAGCTTCAGTCGATACCTTGCTCGAAGAGGTGCGTATCAAATTTAAGAAGCTCGATCAAATGGATCTGTAAACTCAGTAGGCTATAAACCGGTGTCGGTCTTAACCGTCGTCAATGCGCGCTTAACTGCCTGTAACGCGGTACGCAGCCCTTCTTCGATGACCGGATGGTAGAACGGATAATCGAGCATTTGG
Source organism: Undibacterium sp. (assembly GCA_019752975.1). GTDB lineage: Bacteria > Pseudomonadota > Gammaproteobacteria > Burkholderiales > Burkholderiaceae_D > Undibacterium. The sequence continues at coordinate 1,368 of JAIELM010000115.1, forward strand.
CTGACTGTGTCGCCGCGTTGTATAGACCAGGCCAGCAGATGTCCTAGATGCTCGGCCGAAGGACCTATCATTTCAGCACCGAGCAAACGACCGCTGCCACGTTCAGCATACAAATGCAACGCACCTTTATTCTTGAGCATGACGCGGCTTCGCCCTTGATTGCTGAATGAGACCGCACCTACAGCGAAATCGACTCCTTGCCGGATCAGTTCAGCATGCTCAGTTCCCGCTATCATGACTTGCGGATCGGAAAAAATAATCGCTAAGGGGGTGCGTCGCCGATGTTCGCGTATATTCGGGAACCGTCCAGCATTGTCACCGGCGATTTTACCTTCGTCGGTCGCTTCATGCAGGATTTCTAGATCACGATTGACGTCGCCCGCAATAAAAATATGGCTATCTTCGATTTGCCCTGTATATCGATTAAAGCTAGGCACGCCATGCTCGTCAAGTCTTAGACCCGCGTTCATTAGTGCCAATTTTTGCGTATTCGGTGTCCGTCCGCTGGCCGCTAGTACCCACTGGAAGCGTTCTTGTTGCGTACCAGTGGTGACGACAATTTCATCACCGCTACGCGAAAGTTGTAAGTCACTTGCATTCATTGTGACCGGACATTCGTTCTGAAAAATCGATAAGGCTAATTCCTGTAAGACCGGATCGGTCAAAGAACTGATACGCTGACTACGCCCATATAAACGCACTCGTACACCTAGGCGATGTAGCGCCTGTGCGAGCTCTAAAGCAATGACTCCCGCACCTAAAACCGCCACTGATTTCGGTAGCGTTTGCCAAGAAAACACATCATCATTGACGATCAGACGATCGCCAGCGGCTTCGCGCCATTCGGCGTTGATCCTTGGACTTGATCCGGTAGCGATCACTATCTGTTTGGCACGCACCTGAGTATGCTCTCCGACCTGCAAAGTATGTGCATCGATAAAGCATGCAGAACCCCATAAACGATGCGCTCCAGGCCAGTTCATGACCGTTTCTTCGACAAAACCGACAAAGCGGTCACGCTCCTCGCGTACCCGTTTCATCACCGCTACGCCGTCAACCTTGACCGATTCCACCTGCACGCCAAACGCTTCGGCGTGTTGCGCGCTATGTGCCGCCTCGGCTGCGGCGATTAACAGCTTACTCGGCATACAACCCACTCTGGCACAGGTAGTACCGTAATGCGCATCCTCAATGACGAGCACTTGTTTGGTATGTACTAAAGCGGCACGATAGGCTGACATGCCTGCGCTACCTGCACCGATGATGGCGACATCGACGTCTACTATTTTCATGTTGGTATTCCTGTGATTGTGAGTGTGATTGGTATTTATTTATTCATCCATGTTGCGTCGTAAATAAATGGCGCTGAAATTTGTAGCCTTTCTCCATTGTTCGGATTGCGAAGTTAGGCTGTGCAATGGTTCAATTCATTATGGCTCGGTTAAACGCCCCTCACGCCATTCTATATGTTCGGTGAAGACATGGTGTTTGATGATGGTTTTTCAAATCGGTCATACTTGAATTATAGATAAGGCTCGATGAAATATGAACTTTCTTAGGGCTTCGGTGTCTAAGTTTTATGGAAAAAGAAAACGCAAGAAAACAAACACTCG
>JAIELM010000463.1 GCA_019752975.1 Undibacterium sp.
GAATCGAGTACCCCAACTTTACTCAGCAAAACTGGACTCTTGATCAATCAGCTTTTACAAAACACCCAAAGCACTAGTCAGAACATAGAAAATAAACGCCCAATTTTAGTTCCCGACACCGCCTCTGAGGTAGAAAGTAGTCCGCAACAACACGCCAAGATGATCGAAGAACGACTCCATAACGACATAGAAAAAAGCGGGCTTTTTTACGAATCTCATGTCGCGCTGTGGTCACGTGGAAAATTGCCACTACCAGAATTGATGCAAGAGCCGCAAGCAAAACTCGGCGAGCCTGTCAATTCAAATGCGCCAAACTTAAATACTGAGGAACTACCGGGCACGCTAGCGCCGCTCATGCAGCAACAATTGGACGCACTAGAAAATCAGAAAGTGGTTTTGCAAACTTGGCTCACCTCACAAATCCCTGTACAAGTATCCATAAACGAAGACTCTCAGCAAAATAAACAAAATAAAGATGCAGTCGATCAGAGCACCAATTGGCAAAGCCAAATTAAAGTCGACTTACCCTATTTGGGGGTAGTCACCATTAACATCCATTTACATGAAGAACATGTTGGAATCACCGTCAAGGGTGCGCAGGAGCATGCTGCTGATATTCTCAACACCCATTTTGAAGAGCTCTCGCTCGCGTTACAAAACGCTGGTACTCATCTGACTTCTTTCAATGTCAGCCATGAACCCTAAAGCTGAAATCATCAACGCGGTCGCGATTTCCTACAACAGCGAAGACGCAGCGCCTAGGGTCGTCGCCAAAGGTAAAGGCTTAGTCGCGGAGGAAATTATTGCTCGTGCCAATGAACACGGCGTCTACATACATCAATCCAAAGAACTCGTCTCCTTATTAATGAAAGTAGATTTGGATGAACGCATACCACCAGCGCTCTATCGAGTAGTTGCAGAACTACTCGCTTGGCTATACCATATTGAATCAGAATTAAATAAAACTAAAAAAACGCATCCTCCCATACCCTAATTCGATCACTCGACGATGACTATGCAACCGACACAAGCTTCATTAGGCACCGAAAATCAAAGCCCATTTCAAGTAGAGTCACGTAGGGAAATTTTATCTATATTACGTGGATTCAAAGACAAAGCGCAATTTATCAGCATGATGATCAACGGTGGCAACGATATATTCATCACCTCCATCGTGGCGATCGACGATGCCAATAATAGCGTGATTATTGATAGCGTACCAAGCCAGGAAGCCATTCAAAGACTTGTTGAGGCATCCTCAGTTTTTTTTGATGGTCTATTAGATCGTATCAGCATACAGTTTTCTTCTTCGCGTCTGCAGCGCACCAGTTTTGAAGGTCGCCCTGCCTTTTCTATGCCAGTACCTAGCAACCTGATCCGATTGCAAAGACGGGAAAACTACCGAATCAATACCCCGGTTTCCACACCGATTCGATGTCAAATACCCTTTGAGGTTGAAGATAAGCAGGAGATCCGAAAATTTTCTCTACTTGATATCAGTTGCGGCGGTGTCGCACTACTTGACGACAATCGCATCATCGATATCACGACAGGAGCCTTCTACGACAATTGTCAAATGGATTTACCTACGGTAGGTCTATTGGAGGCAAAACTAGAAATTCGCAACTGGCAAGACCTGACCCTACTCAATGGTAGAACCACTCGTCGTGTAGGTTGTGCATTCGCGAATTTATCTAGCCGCACGTTGGCGACGGTTCAAAGATACATTATGAAGCTCGAACGCGAACGCAATGCCAAAATCACTGGCGGTAACCGCTAGTGTTTTTGAGGATAATGAGGATGATGAGGATTATGAGTGGATATGCGCCCAAGGCGAGTGCACTGCCACTAGCCCTGTAAGGCACTATAACAGCGCATCCCGCCCGACGCCACGAGAAGTAAAACTTCGCTTAAGTTTAGTCAACGCTTCTTGTTGAATTTGACGCACTCGCTCACGGGTAATACCCATTTCATCAGCGAGCGTTTCTAAAGTAACTGGATCATCATTATCCAAACCAAAGCGGCGCAGAATGACGATGCGCTGTTTGTCTGGAAGCTTAGAGAGCCAATCTCGCACCAGTAAAGTCACCTCATGCTGCTCAGCTTGCATATCTGGACTTTGATCGCTGTCTCCCGGAAATATATCGAGTAAGCTGCTTTGCGGATCACCATCTAGCGGCGTATCCAAGGACAGCGCATGCTCGGATAAAGCCAAAATATCTTGTACCTCATCCAAAGGGCGACCGACCAAATGGGCAATGTCATCTAGGCTAGCGTCTTTACCGTCCCGCTGCTGTGCTTCCAAATGGTATTTAGCACGTAAAATTTGGTTGAGTTCGCGTACCACATGGACCGGCAAACGGATGGTTCGTGCTTGATTCATGATGGCGCGCTCTATGCTTTGACGTATCCACCAAGTTGCGTAGGTTGAAAATCGGAAACCTCGTTCTGGCTCGAATTTATCGATCGCATGCATCAGTCCTAAATTACCCTCTTCTATCATATCAAGCAAGGCGACTCCACGATTGATATAGTGTTTTGCGATAGAAACCACTAGTCGCAAATTGTGCTCTATCATTTTTTGACGTGCGTCAAAGTCCCCTTGCTTGGCCAAGGTCGCATAGTGCAATTCTTCACTTGCACAAAATAAGGGTCGGGTTCCAATTTGATTCAAATAGTGTTGTGTGGTGTCAGTAGATAACTCAGCGGCCAAGATACTTTTAATTTCATCTATGGGCGCAATCACCACCGCAGGAATGTCGTCAGCTTTTTCTGCATCGTCGCCATCGACGCTATCCCTATCGCTAGCTTGATGCCCCTCCTCGTCCTCATCGGGTCGATACTGTTCTGTTGATGCCACAACTAAGAGCAAGTTCTCATCATCGAGGTTTTGCTCTGCACTGCTTTGCTTAGTAGGTTTAGGCATATTGTCGAGTTTATTGTCGAGTTTAGCGTGCAGGTAAAAGTTTTAGCG
>JAIELM010000385.1 GCA_019752975.1 Undibacterium sp.
AGATTGCCCGATAAACGACTTAAGGACGGAAGATAGTGCAATCTATCATACAAAGCCGATTGTTTTTGAGGTGAGATCAAGGCCTCATCATAGGTGGAAAATTCGAATTTTTCACCTATGATGAACTTACCTATGCGCTCAATCTCCTGTTTGATGTCGGCAATCGTATCGTTCTTCAAAAAATTTCTGAGAACAATATATCCATCCCGCTCAAAAACTGCTCTCTCATCCGCACTGATATCTGCACTAATCATTATCTTCCCCTTGCTAGTCACCCTACTCTGCGCCATTAGAATCAGCGTACCCGCTTTAAAAAACCATCAGGGGCTACGGTGATTTGTAATTTGTGATGCATGCTCTGATCAATAACGAATTCAGAATGCGCTTGTAAATAAGTATGCACTGCCGTCTTAGGGCTATTCCCCGGAGACCAAGGTCGATCTTCAAACACGTCCTCGGGTACATCCTCGACAAAGGTGTCAAAGACCACGCAATAACTGTCTTTACTCACTAAATTGGCATAGGCATGCAGTTCGGCCAGCACATGTTCGTGGGTATGATTAGAATCTAAAAACACCATGATTTTTTTCTTGTCTTTAGCCAGTTCGTACACTTGGCTGACGATCTCTTGCGCGACGCTAGAGCCTTGCAGCATCCGAATACGACGACTCATAGGATGCTGCAAAATCGCCTCACGATTGTGCTCACGAATATCAATGTCGATGCCTACCACCATCGCATCAGGATTACCGCCACATGCCGCGTTAAGTTCGAGCAATGAGGCAGAATAAATAATCGAGCCTCCGTGGGCAATTCCGGTTTCGATAATCAGATCAGGCTGTACTGTCCAAATCAACTCTTGCATGGCCATCATATCAATCGGATTTTGAATGATAGGTCGTCCCAGCCAAGAAAAGTTATACACGTATTGGCGACGCATACTCTGTTCTAACCAATCTCTGGATTGCTTTTGAAAGGCTAAGTCACGACCCAAATTGGCAATGCGTTTTTCACGTTCTTGTTCGAATTCTTCAATTGGATTCATCTGTCTCACTCCAAAGTAATTTTATAAAATCCTGTAATAAGTCACACTGCACAGCGCCAAATTGTCCCTCTAACTTACGCGTATCAATACGCGGGAATCGCATACTCGCCGCTCCATCTTCAAATTCACAAGCGATCCCTTGTTGTTCAAGTAAAGACGCAAGTTCATGATGCTGAATATTGCGACCAGAGGCCACATTGAGGATGCCATTTTCACCGGTCGAAGCAAGCCTAGGCAAAATTCTCACCACATCATTAATAGAAATATAGTCCTTCTCCGAATCCCTCGCGCTACGAAATAATACGCTGCGATTCTGGCGTGCCTCACGTAACACCTCGGTCAAAAAATTTTTCGCTGGCATCGCGTTGCCATAGACATTCGACAAACGCGCAATACGCACTGTTCTACCACTAGAAAGACACAAGCTCTCGCCCATTAATTTAGACAAGTTATAAAGATCACTTGGCGCATTCGGTTGCACCATCAAAGGACTATCTTCGCTGGTGCAGTTAACGCCTTGATACACCCGTGTACTAGATAAATACGTGAGAGAATCGAAGCGGGCATGCTCCAATATCCGCGATAAATTCTGTACATGGGCTTCCACTGTCGCAAATGGACGTTGACGAAAATCCGCCGTCAATCCCGCACAATAAAACACATGCCCTAAATCTTGTGAATAAATAGCAGGATCGTCTCGCAGCGGCAGAAAACAATTCCAAGCATCTCGCCGCAAGGCCATCACCAGATGCGTTCCTATAAAACCACCTGCTCCTACCACGCAAGCTTTCATGTTCGACTTCCAATTTGACGCAGGGGATTTCCGACATTCACACTATACGCAGAGACTTCACCACGCACTAACGAGCCAGCGCCAATCACACAACCGGTGCGTAAAAGAGCGCCGTCCAAAATGACGCAATTGGCACCTATCCAAACATCGTCTTCAATCACAATTCCACCGCGACTGGCTAAAAACCCTTGCTTGTTGATCGTTCGATTTTTATCCATAAATGCGTGATTAACTGGCGCAAAGGTGCAATTGGCCGCGATCGCAACGTCGTTCCCTATATGCACACCATTTCCTGTATAAATCACACAGCCAGAATTAATCGAACTGCGCTCACCGATCACTAAATCTCCGCTACCACCAACCGGTTTTATTTTTACAAAACTATCGATCATCGTGTCGGCACCAATCACAATACGGGTACCTCGAACAGAGTCTTCGATGTCCGTCATTTGGGAAATTTTTGCTTTTGGGTGAATATCAATCACGCTATTCCTTGGTAATTACCTGTTCAATCAAACTCGGGACCGCCATCACAAATTGCCCTGACCAATCTCGGATATAGGATAAATCATGGCAAATCTCCTCTCGCAAATTCCAAGGAAAAATCACAACTCTATCGGGTTTGTCCATTTTTAAGTACGCTTCATCGACAATCGCTAGGCGCGAACCGGGTAAAAACTTTCCCTGCTTTTGTGTATTTTTATCGACCACGTAAGCGATGAGATCGGATTTCACACCCGCAAAATTTAACAAGGTATTGCCCTTCGCCGCCGCACCATAAGCTGCCACTTTCAGTCCCTGCCGCTTACATTGAACTAGATAGACCAGCAAATCATCTTTCACTTTTTCGGCCTGTTTTTGAAAATGTCGATAAAAATCCAGTGTCAACATGCCTTGATTCCTCTCTCGATCTAGATTGTCTTGAACTCGAATAGAGAGGCTGTGCACATTTCCCGTCTGCGCAAAAACGCGCAAACTTCCACCATGGGTCACCAGATTTTCCACATCAAAGATGTTCAAGCCATTTGCTGAAAAAATTCTTTGTACTGCGGTGAGTGATAAGTAAGAAAAATGCTCGTGATAAGCAGTATCAAATTGATTTTGCTGCACCATATTGAGTAGATGCGGGAACTCAA
>JAIELM010000113.1 GCA_019752975.1 Undibacterium sp.
TTCCCATGAGTGCTAAGAGCAATGAGGAGGGGCCAACTAGCGGGCGTACGATGATATTCTTTTGGTGCGCCAGCCGCACTAGATTAGCTCCGGGATCTGCTACTGCAGGCACACCTGCTTCTGAGATGAGGCCTACGTCGTAACCTTGCAGTAGAGGTTCAATTAAGTTGTTGAGCGCTTCAGTGGGAGTGTTGACATTCAGTTCTGCGATGTGAAGTTCTTGTAGTGGTTTGGCTAGTGGGTGGTTTTGATTTAGTATTTTTAGGAAGGCGCGAGTGGTTTTGGCATTTTCCGCAACAAAATAGCTTAGCTGGGCACTCATTTTTTGTACGGTGTCGGGAATGATGTGTGCTAACGGATTGCTCGCTTCGCTATGGCCTAGGGTATTGGGAATGAGATAGAGTGTGCCGGTCATGGTGGTTGCTTTTGTTATTTGTGGTTAAAGTCGGTTGCTTGCTTATGACCCATTATTGGGTAAAAGTGAAGGGGCTGCGATTCAGTTTTCTTCGGAAAAAAATTGTACGCCTAAGTTCCTTAACATCCCTGTCAGAGCAATTAAAGGTAAGCCGGTTAACGCGGTTGGGTCGTCGCTTTTGATCGATTCAATCAAGATAATACCTAGGCCTTCATTTTTGGCGCTACCGGCGCAGTCGTAAGGCTGCTCTATTCGTAAATAGGCATCGAATTCGGCATCGCTTAGGTCTCTAAAACGAACTAAAGTTTGGCAATTTTTACTTTGCATCTTGGGAGTGTCGCTTGTGTTGCTTGTGTTGCTTGTGTCACTTGAAAAATTGCGATGATCAAGTACGCACAAGGCTGTGTGAAAAATAACTTCTCTGCCACGCATTTTTTGTAGTTGCCTCAATGCGTTTTCGTGGGTGCCAGGTTTGCCGATTTGTTCGCCATCTAAAGTGGCGACTTGGTCTGAGCCGATGATGATGGCGTCAGGATGATGCGTGGCAATTGCGCGTGCCTTTTGTTCTGCTAGACGTAGTGCGGTTTGTTCAGGTAATTCGTGAGAAAATGCGGACTCGTCGATATTGGGTGCGATTGCAGTAAAAGCCAAGTTTAAACGTGCTAAGAGTTCTTGACGATAGACGGAGCTTGAGGCGAGTATGATTTTATTGCTACTGTTTTTAGTTGACATCGAGGGCGTGATCATCATTTTTGTAAGTAAATTGGTGTATTAATTCGAAATTTATGTCTTCATGCAAATTTTAGCTTTGACTAGTAGGGTGTAATCCTGTTATTATCGCAGGTTTTCTGGGTCTAGAAATCCTATGCAAGCATTTGTTATCGACGCTTTTTCATTTTGTCAGCATGGTGAGGTTCGTACTGGGAGCACTAAGATAGCTGATTTTTCGCGCTTGTCATTGGAGTGCGTGAGTGGTGGTGATCTGGTTCATTGGACTGTGCAAGGCGAAATCGATGCGCAAGGTTTGCCCAAGCTGGGGATCTCTGTGCAGGTACAAGCGCCCTTGATCTGCCAACGTTGTCTAAGTGCTTTGGAATTTCAAATAGACTCGCAATCAGAATTAATTCTTGCCAAAAACGATGCACATGCTGATGAAGTTGAGGCTATGCTCGATGATGACGAGGTTGATGTAGTAGTAGGCAGTAGGACGTTTAATGTCATGGAAGTGATAGAAGACGAAGCGCTGCTGGCAATACCCCAATCGCCCAAACATGCAGTATGTCCTGATGGCACCTTGGTTTCATCAGAAATATCCGAGACTGTCGCACATGAAGATGTGCAAGTGACAGTCGGTGCGAGTGGTAAAGTATCTCCATTTGCCGTATTGAAGAAACTGAACTAAAAAAGGGCGTACCTAGTGGTGTTCATGGCATTATTCTGAAAAAACACTGAGGTCGAAGTATTGTTAGGGATTCTTGATTGATGTTATTATTGGTCAAGTGTGTTAAATTTTAGAAACATTTTTGAAGTATTAGGAGTTATCATGGCCGTTCAGCAAAACAAAAAATCACCTTCCAAGCGTGGTATGCATCGTTCACACGATTTTCTGACTGCACCACAGTTGGGTATCGAGCCAACGACAGGTGAGACACATCTGCGTCACCACATTAGCCCAAATGGCTTTTACCGTGGTCGTAAAGTATTAAAGACTAAGAACGACGAGTAATTCGTTTTTAGTAAAAAAGCGGCGTTGCGAGTACCCTGTACTTGACGCCGCTTTTTTTTATGTTAAATATCAGCAATAACAGTAAAATCGCATGACAACAAAAATTTCAATTGATTGTATGGGCGGGGATTTTGGTCCAACAGTCACAGTAGCGGCAGCAGTGTCATTTGCCTCACGTGAGCCAGATGTGGAATTCTATTTGGTAGGTCATGAAGCGGTTTTGCACGCGGAGTTAAAAAAACATAAGGCGCAAAATCATCCACGTATGCATGTGATTCATGCCAGCGAAACAATCGCGATGGATGATCCTATTGAAGTGGCTTTGCGCCGCAAAAAAGATTCCTCCATGCGTATTGCGCTCAATCTAGTTAAGGATGGACAGGCTCAAGCTTGCGTTTCAGCGGGGAATACAGGCGCCTTAATGGCGGTATCGCGCTATGTTTTAAAGACCATGTCTGGGGTGTATCGTCCAGCGATTTGTAGTATATTACCAAATCAAAAAAAATTACCAACTTACATGCTTGACCTTGGGGCGAATGTTGATTGTGAGCCTGTGCATTTACATCAATTTGCCATCATGGGAGCGGCCTTGGTCTCTGCTTTGGAGGGTAAGGTTCGCCCTAGTGTTGGGCTATTAAATGTGGGCGAGGAAGATATTAAAGGTAATGACGTGGTTAAAAAAACCGCGAAATTATTGCGTGAGGATCATGAAAAAGGCCTGTTGAATTTTTATGGTAATGTCGAAGGCAATGATATTTTTAAGGGTACGACCGATATTGTGGTTTGTGATGGTTTTGTCGGTAATGTTACGTTAAAAGCAGCGGAA
>JAIELM010000325.1 GCA_019752975.1 Undibacterium sp.
TGGCTTCTTGAAAAGCACGGCCATTCGCCGTCTCGCCATTTTCTGCCGGCCTCACCACCAGCAAATTTTTCGCATCAAATCCCGGGTTCATCTGACTTAAAAATTCACCCTGCCACGCATAGCTAAGCCCAGTTGCCGTCAATCCCATTGCAGCTGAAAATTGCAAAACACTGAGAACACGGCGCAGTCGCAAGCCGCCTTTATTTTCCTCATCGCCGCGCCCCGCCAAGGCCGCTGTCGGCAACACTTTCAAGGCTATCCATCCAGGATAAAAGGCGCAAGCCAGTGCTAGTATAAGAGTAAGCAGCAAACTCACCACGAGCGCACTGATATCAAACATTCGCGGAAACACCAAGCCAACCATACTAGAAAATATCGGCAACAATAACCAAGCGAAAAACATTCCTAACAAATATGCCAGCAAACAGACCAAGATCGATTCCGTGAAAAATTGTTGCAATAACCGATTAGAGGTCGCGCCTAACACTTTTCGAATGGCAATTTCACGTTGACGGCGTATAGAACGTACTGTCGACAAATTCAGGAAATTTGCCATTGCCAATAGCAAGACGATGGCGCCAACTGCCGAAATTGCAGCGAGAATTCCTGGTCTTTGCAGGGGTGAATTGGTCACATAAGGATCGAGATTGCGATCACGCAATTTCCCTATACGAAACTCGACGGCGCTAGGCAGGTCTTTGGGCATCTTTGCCGCTAGTCGCGCATAAAAAGTACTCTTTTTAAAGGCAGCATCCATGGTTTGCTGTATCAATGGAACTGTAGCTGGATTGGCAGTCTTAAAATACACATGCCCAACCCAAGTGCCCCATCCACTCAACAGATATTGTCTTTCTTTGTCATCTAAATATTGACTGTTAAAGCCAGCAATCGCTTGGTAGTTCAAGGAACTATTCGCAGGCGGTGTTGGCAGAATTGCTCGTACTGTATACGGCACGCCTTGCACGCTAAAAGTTTTTCCAAGCACATCGATATTCCCGAACAATTTGATCGCGCTCTCTTCCGTCAATGCCGCGGTATCGGGGCGACTGATGGCCGCATCGACATCGCCTCTAAGCGCTTGCACAGAAAAAATTGATCGGAAGTCGGGACTGACCAAACTCAGGTTCATCGTTAGCAGTCTGTCTTCTACCCGCGCATCCACATTGCGACTTCGCACCATGGTGGCCTGCACCGGTAAGCCGCTTTGCACTACTGCTTGCATCGCCGGAAGACTGACGCCCTCTGCTTTTCCAGAATCCCCCAAGATGCGCCAGAACTCATTAACGTAGTAAATTTGCTGGTTATCAGGAATCTGATCGTCATAGCTGTATTGATGGCGTACCAAACCAAAAAGTAAATAACACAAGGCCACGCCCACAGCCAAGCCGAAAATGACGATGATCGAATAACTTGGTTCTTTGACTAATAATCGCCATGCGACTTTAAAATCTTGAAATTTCATGGTTCAGCCTCTATACATTAATTTAGGTGCACAATTGCATTATGTTTTGAAGAGCAATTACCATGCCATACCTTTTTGCGCATGAATTCACCAAAAACAGGACAAATTGCCATAGAAATGTCCGGAAACGGACAGATTTATTTGTTCATATTTGAACACTTGGGATTGAATTGTGCAAAAACGAAGCGAGAGGCCTATTCTAGGACTATGTTGAACCGGCGCCTGTTTCTCTAAAAATGGTTCAACAGAAGGCATATTTTTGAAGTCTGTAAATAGACGCCACTTACCTGCAGGATCACGACGTCCTTCAGCTTGGATTTGCAGCAATAAGTAGCGGCATTTTAGTCGCAGCACTACTACCCAATGGCACTAGCGCGATTCAACAAGCCCTATCGGATCTACTCCACGCTCAAGCCACCCCCACTACGGCACTGCTGGCCATAGTGCCGCTGGGGGTGTTGATTACTTTGGCTTGTGGGGTAATGACGCAAGTTGATCATGCACGATAAGCTAATGAGTTTTATTACTGCAACTGAGCGCTTGCGGCAAACCCTGCGGATACCTGAAAGCCCGCCTGTACTCCCAGCGACACTAGTGCAGAAGCCGCGCAGTTCCTGCATTCATACGACTATATTTCACCAATCAATTCATCTTGCCCTTTAAAAATTTGCACCTTCAAGATTTGCGCTTTGACTGTCATGTTGCTAGGGTCAGCGTCCTGCGCGAAGGCGAATATTCTGACTTTCATTCGTTGATTTTGACTCACCATTGCTTCAATTACCCTTGCTCTGGCCTCTTCAGCTTCCGACAATAAGGCGAAGTTCATGGAATTGGTAAATGACAGGTGGTAACTCTGGTTATCGTTGAAGTAGCGATATCCGCCTGATTCTTTCATGGCATTGAGCTTAAATCCCTTAGTACGCAAATCATATGAGCCTAATGCACTGCCATAATCTTGAATGTCAAAAATAAAGTAGCGATCAGTTTTTGCACCAGCAATTTCCGCCTCAATTCTTGGCATGAGTGCCTTCAAAATATCTTGCCTCTTGAACGCATCATTGGTTCTCGCGTACTCCTGCGAATACAGGCTGGCGATTTTTTCATAATCTACCGGCATGCTGGAAATGCCAAAATACATAAACATCAGTTGATGACCACTATCGACCTTTTTGTAGTCCGCCAACGCGTGCTCACGATCACCTTGTGGCAATCGCTTTTCCGCTTCCTTTTTCATGATTTCGGGATTTCTGATATCACTCAAGGACGGTGCGGGTGCAGGTTCTGTTTTCCTGAGATCATTCAACGAGGGTGCAGCATCTGCAGGTTTATTCGCATCGTTTTTGCTGCATGCCACAAGCGCGAACAAAGAAAACAGTGTGGCAACAAGCCATTTGATATTGACGTTCATTTTATATCCTAATTGGGTAGGACTTACGCAAAACAGACGCTGGCGTTGTTACGTTCGCCTTGTCGTACAAATGTACTGCCTGCGGCTCCGCGCC
>JAIELM010000076.1 GCA_019752975.1 Undibacterium sp.
TATCTATTATCACCCAAGACTAGCATTAGCTATTGGTGATTTTGATTGGGCATGCGGTGAATGATGGTGATTCCCGTTTGTCGGTGAAGTGGTTCTGCGCAACGTAACTTATTTAAGACAATATGAATATTTATATTGAATGTTAAAAAAACTAATAGTAAAATAAATTTTTTATATAAATCAGGATGCTGATGCGGACCATAGAGAAAAATCAGACGGGTACAACTTTGATCGAAGTGATGGTGTCTGTTCTTGTCTTGGCGATTGGCTTGTTGGGCATTGCAGGGCTGCAGGCAAATGCGCTGAAATACCAAAAGACTTCGTCTTACCGATCAGAAGCGAGTCAAATTGCTTACGATTTAAGTGATCGCTTGCGGGCGAATAGTGCAGGTTTTGCAAATTATATTTATAGTAAAACGTATGCGCAGGCGGCAGCGGACATACCTGCGCCCGAGTCAAGTCTTCCCTGCGCACTTGCAGTAAATTGCAATCCGGCTTTAATCGCAGATTTTGACAAAAGAGATTTGCGCCGGAATTTGAATGCACGCTTGGCAGGAGGCGCGCTCAATATTGTGCAAGATATGAATACCACGACGAGAGCCTTGAATGTCACCTTAATGTGGAAGGAACCAGGATTCTCCGTAGCAGACGGCAGTTGCCCAAATGGTATTGCACCTGCTGGAGTACGGTGTTTCACTCTGCGCGTTTCTTTATAGCGCTTACTCAAATCGCCCGAATATTGGATATCGATAAATGACTACTCATCGAAAACATCGACAAGCCGGCCGAACATTGGTGGAGCTGATGATTGCGCTGACGATAGGTTTAGTGATCATGTTGGCAGTGACTGCATTATTTATTACAAACAATGCTAGCTCTAGGGTGAGTGACGATAAAACGCGCTTGGACGAGGAGGGGTATTTGGCCTTGAATTTGATTGCTTTTCACATTCGTATGGCTGGCTATGGCAGCCTTAAGAAGATAACACCTACAGGAGCCACCGAAGCAGATCAGACTTTGCAGGAGGCTAAGATGTACACTAATTTTACTGGTAATTCTCATGGTGTGAATACCAATGCGATCAGAGGTTGTGCGAATGGATTTAGTAATCCTGCAGCCTCCGCGGAGACGGTCAATTGCAACTCTGGCACAGGTTCAAATGCCGTACTGGTGCGCTATGTGGTGGATGCGCTCAGTAGCAATGTCAGTAGTGGAACTGGTCTTCCGGTGGATTGTCTAGGCGCTGAGATTACGGTGAATCCTGCGATCGATGATGATCCAGCCTATTTTGTTGCTGACAATCGTTTTTTTGTTCAAACAAATCCAGAGACTCAAGTACCAGAACTTTATTGTTTAGGTAACGGCGGGACGTCCATCGGTGCTACCGCGCTGGCCAATCCAGCGCAACCTGTTGCAGAAAATGTCGAAAAGTTGATCATCAATTATGGACTATCAGATAACGTCGATAAAAAGGCCAATTCTCAAGTGGTAGCGCGGTTTTTACCGGCGGAAGAAATGTTAACTACTGGAGAAAGCTCGCTAGTAAATGCCGAATGGAATCGGGTGATCTCCGCCCGAATCTGTATTGTGGTTCGTTCTGCCAATAACAATATCACTCTGCGGCCACAGACATATTTTGGCTGTGATGGCAAATCAGTGACCGCCAACGATCGACGTCTACGTGGAGTGTTTTCGACCACGGTGACTATTCGGAATCGTACGGGAGTTATATGAGGTACACACCGTCAAAAAAAGCAGGTTTGAAGCAAACTGGATTTGTTCTTATGGTAAGCATGATTTTTTTACTTATGATGACAATTCTTGCGGTCGCAGCCATTAAAAAAACTACTTTAGATGAAAAAATAGCAGGTAATTTGCGTGTGCAAAATATTGCCTTTCAAGCAGCCGAGCAAGCTCTACGTAAGTGCGAAAGTGCGTTGACATTGGCAAGTGATAATCCAAACGAGATGTGCTTGCCGCGACCCCAGAGCGGTGCAGCTATTCCCATCAATGAACCGGCTGGCGAACTGGGCGCCAGTCCTCAAGCAAACTTTCCGCATCGTTGGGAGCTTGCAAGCAATTGGGAGAATTCTGCCTTGGCCTATCGCTTGACTGGAAGTGACAAAGTGTCAGGTTTGGCGAGCGAGAAACAACCACAATGCATGATAGAAACTTGGCCATTTAATGACACTGATACAGATGATCGTAGTAAGCAAGAAAAAAAAGCCTATGTAATTACTGCTAGAGCGGTAGGGCCGACAAATGCAGGGGTTGTTTGGTTGCAGGAAGTGATTCGTTGTGGAAACTAATGAGAGGAAGCGCAGTGTGACTAACAAAAACCGTATCAATTGGCTGAAGAGTTTGTGTGGTTTTGTGGTGGTGTTGCAATTAATATCTGCCATTCCTGTACAAGCAAGCGTATCCAACATATCAAAAAAGCCGCCGCTGGCACGCAGAATGGTTAAGCCGAATGTATTTTTTACACTGGATGATTCTGGCTCTATGCAGGCGGAAGTTCTGCCCGATACACTTACTCCCACCGAAGTTCCCGATCCACAAGGTGTGGTCAAAGATATTTATTCATATCTCAACGGCTCGGGTGACTGCAATAGTTCTCAGTACTGGGTAACTCGGGTATTTCCAGCACCAGATAATGTCTACAATGTTAATTTGGATGGCGATTATGGCGTTAGCCATGCATGCGGTAAGAAATTTGCAATTGTAGTCGGTTTTGGTGAAAATATTACGGTCATGCGTTGGCGCTCCTCTGCTGTCAATTTTGCTTATTATGACCCAGGGGTTCGCTATGAACCATGGGTAGACGCTGCCAGCATTACCGTGAGTAATCCTTACGGGTCTTTAATGCCGCAAGCAAGCAAGACTGCGGCAAAATATAATCCCATGCCTATCTTAGGTTCGAGCACTGCCACTCTAGATCTTACCGCGCCGCAAGAGAGTTCAT
>JAIELM010000037.1 GCA_019752975.1 Undibacterium sp.
CTCCCCACAGTACCGTTCAAAGAATCCACATCTGGATCTACCCTGTTGCAGGCAGGCATCCTAACCCAAGACACCGAATTTAGGTCTTTTTTATTTCCGGACATCCTCCAAACCAACTATGAAATGTGTCCATAGACAAGCCATGAGCGCTAGACAATAGCTTCTCGTACAGACCGCGGGCACGAATCAGCGCTGTTGGCATATCGCGCGAAGTCACGCCACGCTCACTTAACATTTGCCTAGCTTGTGCACTCTCTGCCAATGCCAATTCGCGCAAAAGATCCATCAAGCGCTGACGCATTTCTTGCGCTGCCTTTCGGGTAAACGTGATCGCCAATAACTCCGACGGTTCAGCGCCTTCCAGTAGTAAGCGCAACATCCGTGCTACCAAGAGCCAAGTCTTACCACTACCAGCACAAGCTTCCACCACCACTGATTGCCTAGGGTCGCAAGCAGCCGACGTGAACTGGCTAGCATCACAGGCTTCACCATTTATTTCATAGGCACGCGGAATTTGAATACGCGTTTCCATCACCAAGCTCCTTTACGGCAAAGACCGCGCATGTCGCAATATTGACAGACGCTTTCTATACCATTGGCTGGTAAGGCTGCGTCATGCTGTATCGCTTGCAATGTCTGCTTGATGGATTGCTCCAATTGATTCTTCCATTCGTCAAAATTATCTGCGCGCGCATCGCCCAGCTTTTCTTTTTCTAGTTCTAAGGCGACATAACTTGCTTGCTCGGCTTGACTCTGGGCTAGCAAACCGTAGAAAGGCAATTGATGGTCTTCAAAAGTTTTCAAACGGTTTTTTAGTTCGCGTTGTTTTTTAGTTTTGTAATCCAATACTTCATATTCCACGCCGCCATCCTGATCACGCTTATCTAATCTATCGATTCGGCCGCGCAAGGTAATCGCACCATCGCTCCAGCTCAATTGCGTTTCTGCCCAAGCCTCACCAATTTCAAATTGCCATCCTTGAGCTTCACGCGCATTCGCCCACTCCAGATAGGCGGGCATGACTTGCGCCCAACGAACGCTATATCCTAAAGCCGCTGGAGTGTGTTTCAGAATACGTTGAAAAAGCGTATCCGAAATCTTCGTAAGTAAGGCTAAACGCTGCTCGCCAAGCGGAAGATTTTCTGCTTTCACTTGATCATGGTAGGTCTTCAAAATAGCGTGCAGCCAATCGCCGTAGTCGCGTTTTTCTGGTCTATCGGAAAGTTCATCCATTGCGGACAATTTCAACATACGTCCGGCAAAAAATTGATATGGGCATGCGATCAAACTACTTAATCCGCTACTAGATAAAGTCTCCGGCATCAATATCGCCGCACTAGGTTGAGGTTGAAAATTATCCTGCGCCACAAGATTTTGCAAGGTCAAAGGCAGAGCCCCTGACGCCAAAGGTGCTTGCTTTTGACGCGCTAGAGCTAGAGATAACTGTTCTATCCAAGGACTAGAAGCATTGTATTCGCCGTTCAATTCGGATTGCCAAGACAAGACCACAATAGTATTGGCTAACACCACCTCAGCAAAATCGCGCAATTGCTGTTGCTGCCTTTGTTCGCGCGTAATCAAACCACATTCACGCCTAACTGCGTTACTAAAAAACAGTGTCTCTTGTGCCTTAGACGGCAGATGCTTGGCATCCGCGCCGATCACCAACACCGCATCAAAACTACGCAAACGTGCGCCATTCAATGGCAGCATCAGGACACGTTTATCCTGATGAGTAGTAGTAAATGGCGTGTTCTCCATTTGCATATTCATGAAAGCGCGCCACTCTGAAAAACTAAAATTCCCTGCTACAAATTGACAATCGAGACTAAGGGAATGTAGCATTTGCAGTACTTGAACACCCGCTTGATCCTGCTGCAAAGCGGCCTCGATTCCTAATTCGCTCAGAACTTGTAGGCTACTCGCAGTCCACTCCTTGATCGTGCGCCGAGATCGATCAACAGCCCCTTGATAACTGTTCGCCAAGCGGGCAATTTTGACTATGCTCTGACGTATTTCTGGTAAGGATTCGAGCACCGATAGCACCGCATCCCAACCGCCCAAGACATTGGCTCGTAATAAGGCTCGCTCTATTTCCATTAGTGCTTCAGGTTTCTTTTCGTCCTGCAAAGGCAAAAACGGTGACTTCAAAAAATCCAACAAGGCGATAGTGTCAGCGCGGCTACTCACCACTTCAAACCAAGCCGCTAAAACTGCTGCGGCACGCGTGGTAGAGAGTTTCCATCCTGTCTCATCTAGCACATGCACTTCCGCACGTTCGAGCAAGGCACGTAGGCGACGCGACACCACCCGATCTTGCGCGATCACGGCGATACTTTGCTTACCCTCAACTAGCCAATTGACGATAGTTTGCGCGCCTTGCTCGGCTTCCTCTTCAAGTGAACTTGCTGGACATAGGCGTAGTCTATTGAAATTAAGTGGCACTGAATTTTGCTGTGCTGCCTTATCCAGATCATCTTTCATCGCCAGTTCGGGCCAAGCTTGTGACAAAGGCGATGGCAAAACATTTTCTCGCCAATCGATACTCATCACGAGTACCTCTTGGCGCAGTTGATATTGATCTAAAAAAGCCTGCTCTAACGCATTTGGCGGTGTCGGCGCTATCCAGACCAAGGGACTCATTGCTTGTTCCGCGATCTTATGCATTTGCTTGAACTCTTGTACTATCCTGTCCTTACCTTCCAATTGCCCCTGCCACAAAGTCCATACCAATTGCGTCTCTTCCGACACCATTTTCTGAACCGGCAAAGGCAATTGCGCCAAGGCATGATGCCAGCTAGACTCAACTTGTTTAGGCGCTGCCAAAGCAGTCGGTAACCAGACGCTACTTAATTCATCAGACAAGGTAAGCAGAGTCTGCGCCAAGGGCAGCAAATCCGTATTACGTTTAGCACCAAACAGTTTCTTCAACCAAGCGTGCTGACGCAATTCGCCATACAA
>JAIELM010000559.1 GCA_019752975.1 Undibacterium sp.
CCTAATCGTAATTTACCTATAGGCTTAATCGGCTCTTTAGGACTTTGCACAATTTTCTACCTCCTAGTCGCGTATGCTGCTGTTGGTGCGGTTGGTGCACAACCTGGTGGCGTTTTATCTCAATCGAAAGAGCCGTTGGCCTTCGTCTTGCGCCAGTTAGGTTACCCAGGTATAGGCAATGCAGTAGCACTTGCCGCCATCCTCGCTTTGCCTTCTGTTATTTTGATGATGATCTTCGGTCAAACGCGTATTTTGTTCACTATGGCACGTGATGGTTTAATGCCTAAGGCCTTTACTGCAGTTCATGAGCGTTTCCATACTCCACACGTAGTGACTATTGTAACGGGTATCGTGGTTGCATTATTCTCTGCGGTATTTCCAGTCAGTATGTTGGCTGACATTTCAAATACTGGTACTTTGTTTGCCTTCTTCGTTGTCGCCATCGGCGTGATGGTGCTGCGCGTGAAACAGCCAAATCGTCCTCGTCCTTTCAAGACACCAATGATCTGGGTAGTAGGTCCTTTGGCGGTGGTAGGTTGTGCATTGCTGTTTGCCAGTTTGGATTTTGGAGTGACGATTAAGTACTTCCTGATTTGGACAGCCATTGGCTTGGTAGCGTATTTTGGCTTTGCTCGTCGTCACAGTATCGTTGGGCAGCAACAGCAAAAATAAGACGCGGTACAAATAGTAAAGTAGAAAATTAAAACGACTCAGCCAAAAACTGAGTCGTTTTTTTTCGGACAGAGGATAAGTTGAAACTGAAATTCATTTAGCGTATCGTAGTTCGCGCCGATAAAGGCGAAATAAAAATCTCGGCTAAACAATAAGGGCGGAAATATGATAACGGAATCCTCGAGGTCAGCAGAACAAATTGCTGACGACAAGCGTAAAGTCATTTTTTACTTCGACACGATTAGTCCCTACGCTTGGCTCGCCAGCAAGGAGCTAGCGCGCATACAAGCGGCGGGATTACAAGTAGAGTGCCAACCCATTCTTTTTGCTGCGCTGCTGAACGCCAATGGGCAAAAAGGACCTGCTGAAATCCCTGCAAAACGCGCCAATTTTTTTCGTGATGTGATGCGCATGGCGGCGCGCAAGGGACACGCTTTTGCTGGGGCGCCTCACCATCCGTACAATCCCCTCAAAGCACTGCGTCTATGCATCGCGGTCGACGATATAGAGGCACGTAATTGCCTCAGTGTCGCCTTGCTGGCTGCCACTTGGGAATACGGGCAAGATTTAAACGATGCCGCCGTGTTACAGCGGATGGTGGAAGAATGTGGATTAGCTCATTTGGACCTGGTGGCACAGATTGATCGTCCGGAAATTAAGGAGAAACTCAATCTCGCCACACTAGCTGCGATTGATGCACAAATTTTTGGGGTACCGAGCTTCGTTCTTAATGGTGAAATTTTCTGGGGTTGCGATAGAGTAGACGATTTATTGTGGTACCACGCGGGGAATCGAATCGATCAAGCAGTCTTAGAAGATTGTTTGGCACGCCCGTCTTCAGCGCAACGCAAACAATCTTAAATCGGATCATCAGCTAATCCTAGCTAAGGCTTAATGTAGCCGAAGCCCTCTTGAAACTGCAAGCGACTAATTTCTGCCACGCCTGAAGGCACAATAGTCGCTTCTGGTAAGACCTTGGATTTATCTATCTTGCGCCCAGTCAAGGTGTTATTACAGACCCTAAATTCGACTTTTTTCGCGGCGAGTTCTTGCACCATGATGTCGTAGGGATTGCCGTTTTTATCCTTGGCGTCTTCCAATAAGAAATCAATTCCTGCGCCATGTGTGACGACGACGATTTTGGCTTTGGGACTTTGTTTCAGATGATTGCGAACATTGTTTAGCGCTTGCGTGGCGAAAATACTGTCGCTGATGTGATAGACGATTTTTTCTTCACGCTCACCCGCAAAAGCTGTGCTGCAGATGAGACACATCAAGATAAGTATCCAGGCATTTTTTAGCATTTTCATTTGATTTTCTCTTTCTGTAAAAGTTCTTTTTCCATTAGAAGATAAGTACCATAAGCATTCAAGCGATTGGCTGATTGAAATGCTGGATAATCTTTAAACGCAGACCAATCAGTTTGTTGATAGGCGTCCTCAAAACTCTGTAGTTCTTGTACCGCGGCACCCATTTTTTCTCTAAGATAAAGTAGATACTGTCGGGTGAGCTGTATGTCCTGCATAGGATTACTGGATGCCGCACCATGTCCAGGAATAATGATTTTTGCCGACTGTGCCAACATCTGATCTAGTGCTAACAACCACACACGACTATCGGCGTTGCCAACAAAAGGAATTCTGCCAGAAAAAAATAAGTCCCCAGCAAATAATGTGGCATCGTTTTCTACATACAACATCAGATCTTCGTCCGAGTGTGCCCCACTGCTATCGATGAGTCTACATCGCACTTCTCCCATTTGGAATGCTAGGCTTTTCGAGGTATCAAAACTAAGCCATTTGTCCGCCGCGGTGAGCTTGGTTTGTGCATTAATCCAAGGAGATAATTCTTGCTTTCTTTGGGTAAGGCGCGCCTGAGCGGCATCCGAATTTAAATAGATTTGTCCATTTTTATGTCCCCAGATTTCCACCCCCAAATCCTTAAAAGCTTGCGCACCATAAAAGTGATCGGCATGATAGTGACTAACGATGAGGCGGGTAATCGGTACACTACTCACACGACGGATTGCCTCTATCATTGCCTGTCCCAACACTGGCGTAGCCAAACCATCAAACACCAGTATCCCTTGAGAAGTAACCACAAATCCGGCATTAGACATAAAGCCTTGATTGGCATAACTAGCTTGGCCAGCCTCACCTTGAAAATAATAAACGTGAGGAGAAACCTGAATGGCATTTAACTGAATGTTTTGCTGAGCAAATACGGCAGCACTCAATAGAGTGCTTACGACAAAAAATATCCAACACTGTGACTTGAATTT
>JAIELM010000356.1 GCA_019752975.1 Undibacterium sp.
TTAGTTTAGCAAACGGCGATAGCAACAACGCCAGCGTCTGTTTTGCGTAAGTCCTCATAAAATTAAATAACCGATTCCACCCCACGATTAGCTAACTGATCCGCTCTTTCATTGCCAATATTACCGGCATGACCTTTCACCCATACCCATTCTATTTCATGAGTGTTTTTGGCTAATTCTAAGGCTTGCCATAGATCGACATTTTTTACTGGCGCTTTCGAAGCGGTCTTCCAACCCTTGGCCTTCCAACCCGCGATCCACTCGGTAATCCCTTTAAGAACATATTGACTGTCGGTATGTAGTGTAATTTGGCAAGGGCGCTTAAGTGCTTCTAATGAGCGTATTACCGCCATCAATTCCATACGATTATTGGTGGTATCACGCTCACCTCCAAACAACTCTTTCTCTCGTGTACCTGCGATCAATAACGCACCCCAACCACCAACACCCGGATTTCCCTTACATGCACCATCGGTGTAAATTTTTATCTTATCCATACTTTCTTCTTTTAGTTCTTTGATTTATTGGCCAGCGCAATAACACTACCCCGCCTCATGCGTTTACGTTTCAACACTGGTCCGACCAGGTGCATACCACGTACACGCTTGACCGCTTCGAACATGTAGACAGCACCGAAGTACGGCCACCAACGTTTTCCCAAATTTTCCATCATACTGGAAGTGGTCAACCATGCCTCGCTGTTGACCGGAAAAGCGTAACAACCAAAGCGGGTTTGAGCGACTTCCATATTCATTAATTTTAGCCAATCTTTTAGCCGACTGGGGCTAATGAACTCCCCCTCTTCCGGTAAGAAATGACTTCCCATCGCCCGTCCGAAAGTTTGTCGCGCGCCCCATAGGCTAGCCCGGTTTAGGCCGCTAACGATCAATCTTCCTTCGGGTATTAAGACCCGCTCAACCTCGCGTAATACTTGATGCGGTTCCTTAGCCAGTTCTAAAATATGTGGCAAAACGACCAAATCAATACTTTGAGAATCAAACGGCAATTCTGTGAAATCATGTACCAGATCTACTGCTGACCATTTGGAATCGGTACGCCATCGATGTGGCATACGATTTGTCGACAAGGCATTAATCTGCGGCAAACCCACCTGCACCGCGTGATAACCAAAGATATCTGCGGCGAGCAAATCGAACTGTGACTGTTCCCAAGCACGAATATATGCACCTGCTGGCTGTGCCAACCATGCGCCCAAGTCTATAATGGTATCTCTTGCTTCACTCACCCGTGTCTTCCTCTAATTACCCACACTACACTATGCAACCAATAAACGAGACCTTAAGTATATTGACTGTCCCTGCATTTGACGACAACTATCTATGGATTATTCATAATGGCCAAGATGCCATCGTCGTCGACCCAGGCGACGCTGCTGCTATTTTACAAGCACTAGGACAACACAACTTAAATCTGCGAGCCATTTTACTCACCCATCATCATAGTGACCATATCGGGGGTGTAGAGCTCTTGGTGAAACAATGTAATGTCCCTGTTTATGGACCAGCCAACGATGGCATCCTTGGCATTAATCATGCCCTAGTTGATGGCGATATCGTCCAGATCAAGGATCTCGATATGCAGCTCGAAGTGATCGCTGTACCTGGGCATACCTTGGGGCATATTGCCTACTATGTTCCAGAGCAAGCTTGGCTATTTTGTGGTGATACGCTTTTTGCGGGAGGCTGCGGTCGCCTCTTTGAAGGCACACCAGCGCAAATGCTGCACTCACTAGAAAAACTAGCCGCCTTACCAGATCAGACTTCGGTTTTCTGCGCTCACGAATATACCCTCTCCAATTTGCGCTTTGCCTCGGCGGTAGAACCCAATAACCTTGACCTGCAAGAACGAGTAACACGAGAGCAAGGCAAGCGCGCCAACGGTTTGCCTACAGTGCCGACCCAAATTAAGCTAGAAAAACTCACCAATCCCTTCTTGAGAAGTAAAGAAAGTAGCGTGATCGCTCAGCTCCTCGCTCTGGGAAAAATTACCGACAACGCCGATGCTGTGAGCCATTTTGCTGCGCTACGCGAGTGGAAAAATAATTTTTCATAATGGTTAGTCATGCCAATAAAAAAAACCTTATCAAAGACCCTCACCCTATTCTGTAAAGTCGTCGACAACTTCGGCGACATCGGCATTTGCTGGCGCCTAGCACGTCAGTTTGTGAATGAGCACAACATATCGGTGAATCTTTGGGTCGATGACCTGAAGAGTTTCCAGCGGATTTGCCCTGAAATCGTCATTACATCAGACACGCAGACAATTGCGGGCGTATTGATACATCATTGGGTGAATCAAGAAATCTCATGTAGACCAGAAGATATTACCGACATTGTGATTGAATTTTTTGCCTGCGACATCCCGCCAGCATATATCGCCGCGATGGCGCAGTGCACGCCGCCCCCAGTTTGGCTCAATTTGGAAGGTCTTACCGCAGAAGACTGGGTAGAAGGCTGCCACACCTTACCCTCACCCCATCCGCAATTTTCACTGACCAAATATTTTTTCTTCCCTGGATTTACCAGTCGTACAGCGGGACTTATTTGTGAAGCTGGCCTATTACAACAGCGCCTCGCCTTACAAAAAGACCGCGTGGAAAGTGAGCGGTTTTTGAATCAATTTGGATTAAGTGAACGCGAATTGTCTGCCTTTAAAGTATCACTTTTTTGCTACCCTCATGCACCGATTCAAGCGCTACTTGAGGCGTGGAAAAATACCAGTTCAGAAGTACTTTGTTTGATACCAGAAGGCGTGGCGAATGAGTCATTGCAAGCATTTTTCGGTACCCCACCTAAGCTCGGGACTAGTTTGAACCTTGGAGCGCTGACCGTGCGCATACTCCCATTTATACCGCAAGTCGACTACGATAAATTACTCTGGGTCTGCGACTTTAACTTTGTACGTGGAGAAGACTCCTTCGTCCGTG
>JAIELM010000414.1 GCA_019752975.1 Undibacterium sp.
GGCACGGTGTTTGTCTATGCGGGCCTGCATTTTTTGCTGCATCTTTTCCATCATATTGCCACGCTCACCACTGTGTTCCGGCATACTTGTTTGTTGCGCATAAGCGCCCGTGGCGGCACTCAATGTGATCGCGGTTAAGCCGACAAAAAATTTGTTCTTTAGGGATTTCATGATCTTATTCCTCATTCAAAAAGTAAACACTGTCTCTAAGATGTACACGGGATATACGCTGTACGCCTGACACATATTGCACTCAAATCGCGCAACGCAAGTGTCAATTTACGCCCACTATGTTTCGCTATGTAATCTTAGTGAGTTAATTGGCGAGGTATGTTTCCTAATGTTTCAAACTCAGTGTAGGATAACAAGCAGATACAATTTCCTTGGTTAATTTACGCTGGCATAGCCGATAATCACAAAATGGAAACGCCAAATACTATACTCATAGTCGACGACGACAAAGAAATCCGCAGCCTTCTAGCCGATTATCTGGCAGGCCACGGCTATACCACCTTGATGGCGGCGGACGGAATGACGATGTGGGCGATGCTAGAAAAAAATACGGTCGACCTTCTCGTGCTTGACCTGAACTTGCCCGGCGACGATGGACTCACCTTATGCCGCAATCTTCGTGCCAAATCCAAGCTTCCGGTCATCATGCTTACCGCTCGCGGCGAGCCTTTAGATCGTATTTTAGGATTGGAAATGGGCGCGGATGATTACCTCGCCAAACCCTTTGAACCACGCGAGTTGCTCGCACGCATACGCAGTGTTTTACGTCGCTCCCATTTTTCGGTGGAGCAAAGTCGTGAAGACAAAACCGACAAGCTGCAAAAAATACGCTTCGGCGATTGGGTTCTCGACTTAGTAGCGCGTCATTTAATTAGTCCTGATCAACGCGTCATTGCGCTCTCTGGCTCTGAATATCGGCTGCTGACAATTTTCTTAGATCAAGCCAATACTGTACTCAATCGCGATCAGTTACTCAATCTTACGCAAGGGCGTGATGCGGATCCATTTGATCGCTCGATTGATATACAAATTAGTCGGCTAAGACAAAAATTAGGTGAAGATGCGCGCTCACCACAGATTATTAAGACGGTCAGAAATGGCGGTTATGTACTTACCGTCAATGTAACAGCAGAGATATGACTTACCAAAAAACTCGCCCAACGCCGTTATAGCCGCCTAGTCGGGACGATTTTGTGTAAGCTCTATAAAAATAAGGTCATACGAATTAAATAATGAAAATCTTTAACGGCATTGATAGTGTTTCTAGGCGCATTTTTTCCATCCTCGTACTTGGCATCGTTTGTTCAGCAGCCTTAACTTGGTGGCTAGCCTTTGGTGAACGGCAACACACACTAAGTAATGAACGCAATACTTATCGCACCGAAAGAGTGAGGCATACCGAGCAAATGGTATTGGCGATCGATGCCTTGCCAGCAATCAACCGCAACTCGCTACTCAATGCCATGCCGCGTTGGGGCCTAAAACTAGCTAGCTCACTACCACAGGACACCAATTATCAACCCACAACACCCTTTGCTATCGCGTTAAACGAACGTCTAAGCAAGCACTTCAAAGTCATTGCCACACCCGCCACACCAGAGAACTGTAGCACTAGAAGCGACGAAAAAGGAAGTGCAGAGAGCTGTGAACTACTCTATTTTGTACTCAATGATGGCAGTGTTTTGCGTCAAGTTATTTTCCCCGCCAGACCAAATTCCCCGCCGATACAAACCGAAACCTACTATTATTTGGCGCTATTTTTAGCCTGTATCGCGGGGCTTGCGTATTTGGTTTCGCAGATGACGATACGTCCTTTACAGCGCTTAGCGCAAGCGGCGACCAACTTGGGACAAGACATTAATCGTCCCGCCTTGCGAGAAACAGGTCCCAAGGAAATTCTTCAAGCGACCCGCGCTTTCAACTTCATGCAATTGCGCATTCGTGATCACATACAACAACGCACTCAGATGCTAGCTGCCATCACTCACGATCTGCAAACACCGCTGACACGCCTACGCCTAAGGCTAGAAAAAGTCACGGACATGGAACTCCATGATAAGTTAGTCGGTGATTTATCCACGATGCAAATGATGGTCAAAGAAGGTTTAGATTTAGCTCGTAGCATGGATAGTAATGAAGCCCTACAAGCTTTAGACATAGATTCATTACTCGATAGTATATGCAGCGATGCGTTAGACGCGGGACACCAAGTACAACTCAAAGATAAATCCCACGCCACCGTCATGGCAAGGCCACAGGCATTGCGTCGCGCCCTCAATAACCTCATCGACAACGCGATTAAATACGGTCACAGTGCCAACATACACGTCAGCAAAGAAACAGGGCGATGGCTGCACATCATGATACGCGACCAAGGAATAGGCATTCCAGTGGATAAGCACAGCCAAGTATTTGAACCCTTTTACCGAATCGAAACTTCCCGCTCAAGAGACACCGGCGGCACCGGCTTAGGACTCACGATTGCACAAAACATCACCCGTCAACACAACGGCACCTTGAGTCTAAAGAATCTGCCAGAAGCTGGATTAGAGGTGTGTTTGAGTTTGCCACTCAGTGAATAATGAAGAGACTATTACCGGTGCAAAAACGCTTAGCTCCCTTTATGCAACAAACGTATCCGCGCGCGCCACTCACCCAAGGCAGCTAAGGCTGCCTGAAATTCACGCTCAATCAGATCCGCTTCAAGATTGGTGATAACTCTATCCATCATCGCCTCAGACACCGCTTCGGCGGCATTACCCACTTGACTCATAACGCGGCACACGGTTTGCGACAGATCATCATCACTGAAGGTCTGAGGTTCAGGGACTAAAAATCCCGCCATCCCATGGCGCGCCATCATCGCATGCATAGGCAACAACGCGTCTTTAACACCGGCTTGCACACACAAATCAATGATCAAAGAAGTCTCT
>JAIELM010000260.1 GCA_019752975.1 Undibacterium sp.
CGTGGTCGCGTCCTTGCCGGTACTGGCCATACTCACTTGGCCGTCACTCTGGAGAAGCTTAAGCGCATAGCTCGCTTGCGCTGCGCCTTCCTCTTCTGCGATCGCTAGAATTTTATGTTTTAAGCTGGTCTCGCCCATGTAAAACAAACTCTGCCCCGTCATGGCGGAATAACGTACTTGCGCCTCATCGGGCATAAAAGCAAGCACCGCATCCATGAGACTAGACTTACCCGCTGCGCTGGACGATTGGATTAACACCGCCAGCGGCTTATCCAGTTGACGTGAGACTGCGGCTAAATAGCCGACCAATTTATTGGTCTCTTCACCGACCACGCCGCAAGCGTCAAAGTCGGCCAGAATGCGCTCTAATAGTTGGGGCGATTGAAGTAAATCTAAGGCTTCTCTTTGCTCGATGTCGGTCAGCTTAGGTGCGTCATCTTCCTTCTTTAACGCCGCTTGTAAATGCGCACTTTGTAGCCCTTCCAATTTAAGTAAAACCCGTCCCAAGTCGTGCTTTAAAGTGTCTTCGGCTTCGCCTAATTCTAAGCCCGCAGATTTGATAAATGCCGCTCTTGCTTTGGCTTGATATAGATCGAAACTATCGACGTGGAAGTGTGCTTCTTTGGAGACCAAGATATTCACTTTTAAGCTCTCGGGATTGGTCGGTTTTTTCCAACCCCGGATGCGGTAACGCCGTGTGCCATAGGTGAGCGTTAAATCGGTGTCCGTTATTTCTGTTGGAATGTCTTCTTGTGGGGCGGGTGGCAATGGACTGTGAATGCTTGGCTGAGGAATGACTTCTGGCTGTGTTGGCGCTGGTGTTGGTGTGATTGTTGGTGTGATTGTCGGTACTGCTTTTTGCTCGATTTTTTCAAGCGACTGCACCGACGAGATAGCAGCTAAGGAGAAAGGCTCCATATCCGGCGTTGCTGCACTTATTGATCCCTGATTTCTGAGTACGGATTCCTGACCGCCCATCCATTCGGCTTTACGCACGAGAAGCCCCAACGCTTTATCCGCTGGCTGTACTTTCTGCGCGTACTCATTGGCATCCATCCCTTTGGGAAATTGAACCCGATAGCAAACAATGCCGTGCTCTTGCAGCCTTTCTGCTAAAGCGTTGGCCGCATGATTGCCCGCTTCGTCTCTGTCGTAGGCGATCAATACTCGCTTAACCTGTTGCCGCTCAAAGGCGATCATGTGATCGTCTGTAAAGCCGTTTGTGCCATAGCTGGCGGTGACATTTTTAAAACCATGCACCCAGAACGTCATGGCATCAATCAAGGCCTCACATAAAATCACTTCTCCATTGGCCACCATCAATCCCGCTTCATTCCACACCCCTTTGTGTTCATTCGGAAGGTATAGATGATAGGCAGTGCCTGCACGTAAATCATTGCGAATTTTACGTCCATAGACTTCATGGATGACGCCATCGCTGTCCATCACGGGAACGACTAAGGAGCCACTAAAATGTTCGTGCCCTGATTCACGCAGTAGCCCAATATGCTGCATACGTCCACGCATTTCCTGACCTTCTTTCCATGCTTTTTTAGGCAAACGATAGCCGAGGGTGCGATTGGCGTAACCGAGTTGAAATTGTTCGATTAATTCTGGATGGTTCAGACCACGAGAGGTGAGATATTCCAAGGCTTCGGGACTTTGTTTGAGCGTCTCATGGTAGTAGTGAATGACCAGCTTTAAATCATCTTGTTCGCTGGCGTTGGCAGCTAAGGGAAGAGCGGTAGCGGCTTTTAATCGCGTCGTCACTTTGGTGCGCACCACGCTATCGGGCGAAGGTGTATCTGCACTATAAGTCGCACTTCCCACTTCCTTCCTTAGCCGCTCGACTGCAGCACGAAACGAGAGTTTAAAAAATTTCATCAACCAATCCACCGGACCACCCGCCACATTGCAGCCAAAGCAGTGAAACAAGTTCTTGTTTTCTGTCACGATGAAACTGGCGGTACTGTCATCGTGAAACGGACAATTGGCGGCGTAATCTTTACCTTGCTTCTTAAGCTTAATCCCCGCTAGCTCGATCAAGCGCACTAAGGACACCTCGGTTTTTAAGCGTTGCAATTCTTCGTCTGGGATGCGTGCCATAAATCACCTTTTTAAAAAAACCTGTCAATAGACTTGTTAATGTGTTTTAATATACACCTATTAGTGTAGTTTAACAAGACTAAAAAAGGAGACCCTTACAATGAATGCTTATTCTCTTCCTCTTGTTTGGATTGATATGTCTGCTTTCGTTGATCGCTTACGCACTTTGCGCGAGTCGCGCAAAATTACACAAACACGTCTTGCTGATTTGCTAGAGGTAAATCCTCGTGTCTACAATCGTTGGGAACGCGGTACCGCAACACCACAGTTTGATACTGTTGTTCGGATTGCTGATATTTTGCAGGTTAGCCTAGATGAACTGGCAGGACGCGATACCTCAGTGACTGAACCGAAGATACACAATATGGAGTTACTCAATCTATACCAGCAGGTAGATAGCTTGCCTGACGCAGATCAACAAGCATTAGTTTTAATTATTGATGGTCTGGTAAAAAAAACGCAGATCGAGAAGATGGTGAATAAACGTTCTGCAAAACGATAACGAAGACTGCACCATTATTTTTGCTGCTGCGGCTATCGTATTTACCCCTTAGCCGCTATAGAGAAAGTCCCGCACCCCGTGCAGCTAATGGGGTTGGCGGGGCTTTTTTATTTTTAAAATAGAGGAACGAATCAAATTAAAAACGCCTTATTATTGGGATTTTCTGACTGTTTTTTTTACCTTCTCAACATAGGAAATTCGTGTTTATTTCTTGACCGTTTCAGCTTGTTTTTCTTTAGCTGCTCGCTGGTTTTGATTTTGGTTTTTTCTTTTGCGTTGCCCTTGCGCGTAGCGCACTGACTACTGGCGAAGCACAGCCACGAGCGA
>JAIELM010000477.1 GCA_019752975.1 Undibacterium sp.
AACCATGTTCACCTTGGCTGTAGGTTACCGTGAACTGCTGTCCGACCAAATGAGAAAAATCCTCAAGCGCCAGTTCGCGTAAGCAACGCTGATTTACGCTAGGTATGCCCTTCGCACAGGCGACAACCGCCTCACTGGACGGCAAACCCGTGGTGACTGCACCAGTCGAGAGCAAGGAAGTCATCGCCACCGCAGCACCGCCACTGGCCACCAAAAAGCCACGTCGGCTCACGCCAGCGGTATTTCTTATTTCGGAATTTTCCATTTTGGACATTTCGATTTTTCTCATGACTATTATTCCTTCAAATATTTCTTCAAACTTACTTCGCAATCCATACAAAATTGTTCCAATTAGAACAATTTGCTTGCAATAATGACTAAATTATCAATAGCAATCAATTAAGCAAAATTCATGCCACCAAAAACTGGCTTGAAATTAAACAATGGGTGGTCAAGCGTGATGGAAATGTCGATTTTACATGTACTTAGGATGTACCTTGCGTGTAAAAACCACTACACCGTGTAAAACCTAGCTGAGTTTCAGCTCAGTTTTAGTTAAATATCACCTCATAGCGCATACGCTGAGTGACGCGATCAGGGCCATTTGGCACAATAAACATCGCAAATTGCCCTAACTGAGGATGAGTGAATAGCAGCGTTCTCTGAGGTAGGCATCTGTCCCCGGCGCCTTCAAATAGCATATAAAAAGAAGCTGACTCTACCCCGTCAATGAGGCGCAACTTGGCCTCAGATATCGACTTGAGAACAAGATCATCTTCCTCGCCCTCATCCGCACTTACTCGGAAGACCGTTCCTACACTTTCCGAAAACATTTGATATGATGGCAACATAATGGACTCTATGATAAAAATTTCCCCATTCTCGCCGAGGTGATTACTCTTGTCAATATTTTATTTTAGAAACAATTATATTGATAAAATAATTATTAACGCACCCTCTCCTTCTCCCATAAAACATCAGAGCCACTCGCTAATTTATTCAACACCCGCGACAACACAAACAATAAATCGGAGAGGCGATTCATGTATTGACGTGGCGCTTCGTTGATATTCTCTGCTTTTCCGACGCTAACGATAGCACGCTCGGCGCGACGACAAACGGTACGGCAAACATGCGCTATGGCAGCCGCACGCGAACCACCGGGCAAAATAAAATCTTTGAGCGGTGGTAAATCTGCATTGTAGTGCGCTAGCAATTCATCTAAGCGCAACACTTGCGCATCGGTAATCATGGTATATCCGGGAATACAAAGCTCCCCTCCCATATCGAACAAATCATGTTGAATCGAGAGTAACTCTTGCTTTAGTTTTTCTGGTATATCTTCGCAAATCAACACACTAAGATGGGAATTCAGTTCGTCCACATCGCCCATCGCATGTACACGTAGTGCGTCTTTATCCACGCGCGTGCCATCGCCTAAACCAGTAGTGCCTTTATCGCCAGTGCGGGTCGCAATTTTCGACAGTCGATTGCCCATATTGATGCCTTTCTGTGTAAAAAGAAGTAAAGCCGCAGGATACGTGAAAATACCCTGTACTGTCACTCAATTGATTCGCTCAACTAATTCACTCAATTGATTCACTAAATTGATTCACTAAATTGATCTACTTAGTTTATTCCGACGCTTCAATTTGTCGGTTAAAATCAGCTCACAAAAATAGACGACGAGCTTGCCATACGATGTATCAATACGCGACCAATGACGTAGAGTTTGGATGACTGTTCAGTCGCCATAAGAAAAAGTCAAAACCCTTCAACGCCGAGGCGCGGAGAAAATCGGAGGAAATCTCCGCGCTCCTCGGCGTCTCGGCGTTGAGGGGTTTTCGTTTTTTGATGAGTTATCATAGCGGCTGCATAGTCACGAATTTGGTCTGATTTACTCCAATTTACTTTGCTTTTTTAGGACTCCTTGATGCAAGCCATTTTTCACCGCAAATGGATATTAGTAAGCGCACTAATAACGTCATTCACAGCGCAAGCAGCACTTGACGAACAGCCCAAGCTGCCTGATTGGGCGCAGCTTCATTTTTACGCGGCAGACAATGCGAAATTGAAGAAGGTGCCTAGCACAGGCCGAGTCGTGTTTTATGGCGACTCGCTCTTTAATGCCTGGCCTAAATTGGATGCTGAATTCCGCGCCAATCCACATTTTATTGGTCGTGGCATCGATGGGCAAACCACGGCGCATATGCTGACTCGTTGGCGCAGCGATGTCTTAGCCTTAAAACCCGATGTGATGGTGCTCCTCGCAGGGACTAACGACCTCGCTCAAAACGAAGGAGCAGGGTCACCTGAGCAAATCCTTGCCAATATCAGCTCGATGGTGGAACTTGCGAAAGTACATGGTATAAAGCCGATTATTGTCTCACTGCTTCCGGCCTTTGATTACCCGTGGCGCAAAGGTTTGCAACCTGCGGCTAAAATTGTGGCGATCAACCAAGGCTTGCGTCAATTGTGTAAGGAAACCGCTGTCCCCTATGTCGATCTCCATACATCGATGCGCGACGCACGTAACGGTATGCAAGCGCAATACAGTAGCGATGGAGTGCACCCCAATGCACTCGCCTACCAATTCATGCGCGAAAAAATTAATCCTGTGATCGCTAAATTGACACGCTAGGTAGTAAGAAAAAAACGATCAACTGAATTGACTCTCAAAAAACAGAAACTGCAGAAGCGCGCAAAATGCAGAAAAAAGCCAAGAGTCTCTACGCGCTTCTGTGATAAATGCCTTTCGCAAAGCCCGAAATAATCATAGGACTCACGCAAAACAGACGCTAGCGTTGTTGCTATCGCCCCTTGTGTACTAATGTACTAAAGTACTGCCTTCGGCTCTGCGTCTAGCCAGCGCAATTTTACGTAAGTCCTAAATCACTATCCTAGTGGGGGAACTGCAATTTTGTAGAGTTGG
>JAIELM010000520.1 GCA_019752975.1 Undibacterium sp.
GCGCCGTCAGCGCAAAAATAGCACCGAAGGTGCGCCTAATGGAAAATCTCGGTTCAAATACACCTACTCAACTATCAAACAAATAAGCTTTCGCTTCAACGCCATTAAGTCTAGCACAAGGTCCCGCCGAGTATGTTTATCCGAAATTGAAATTGAATACTACAGGAAGGTCATTCGGCCACGCTTTATTTTGGTTCCGATAGACATTGCGATTCGCTGAATGCTGAATCGATTGACGATCACCAAAAGTCAACGGTATCAGTGTCCTAATGAAGGTTTTCCCGGTTTGGTGACCCAACAGAACAGAACAGAACAGAACAGAACAGTAGCTTACAGATTTTACTGATACTAAGATACATCAATCTTGCGTTTTTAAACGTTCAACGGATTCCAACAAAATATGTGCTTGATCCGATAGGGAAGTCGCTGCAGCCATCGCTTCTTCAACCAAAGCGGCATTTTGTTGGGTATGTGAATCCATTTCATCTATGGCTTCTCCAACTTGCACAAACCCTTGCGCCTGTGTCGCACTGGCTCTAGAAATTTCATCGACACTTTCGCTAACACTACGAATCGATGCCACAACTTTTTGCATGGTGTTGCCTGCGACTTCTGCTTTTTGTGCACCAATCGATGCTTGAGTAACCGAGTTGCTAATGAGCTCGCGAATTTCTTTAGCCGCAGTGGCACTTCTTTGTGCGAGGGTTCTGACTTCTTGCGCTACCACCGCAAAACCCCGTCCTTGCTCACCTGCGCGCGCCGCCTCGACTGCAGCGTTGAGCGCCAAAATATTAGTTTGAAAAGAAATACTATCGATCACGGCGATAATTTCACTAATTTCCTTAGCTTGAAGGTGGATCTTATCCATAACACTGACCACCTCAAGAACCACATGTCCACCTTCATCTGCTACCGCGCTTGCTTGACGAGCTAATTGATTGGCTTGCTGTGCAAATGCTGCATTGGTCGTCACCTGTTCATTGAGTTCTTTCAACGCCGCAGCCGTCTCTTCTAATGAGGCAGCCGTACTTTCGGTACGAGCGGAAAGGTCGGTGTTACCTTGTGCGATCTCTTGGCTAGCAGTATCCACTTCTCGTGCCGCTTTACGGATATTGCCAACAATTTCGTTAAGATTATTTGACACCCGATTCATAGCCTCAAGCACGCGACCAGTTTCATCCTCAGTGACCACCTCTACGCGCGCGGTAAAATTCCCGTCGGCCATCGTCTCTGCTAATAAAACCGCATGCTCCATCGAATTGGTTATCAAGCGAGCGACAAAAAAAGCGACCGCAGCACAAATGAAACTCGCCACCAAAAGGACTGCGGCTATCATCATTGCATTATGCTTCGCAACAAGTTGGCCGCCAACCACGACGTCTTGCGTTTTCGCTTCATAATATGCACTAAGCTCTAACATTAATTGATCAATGCGTACAAATATTTGATCCATCGTCGTCATATAGGAAGCAGCAGTACCCAAGCCACCTGACTTCAAATCAATCACATCAATTAAATTTTTGTTATATTTTTCCAACTCTGAAGCGAGCTGAGCGTACAATTTTTTTTCAGTTTCAGATCGTTGTTGATCCTCAGCCAGTGCATGAACGGCTAAGGCCAAAGACTTTGAACCCTTGATTATTTTATCGTCGAGCGCTTTAATCACATTTTCTTTATAGCCCGCTCCCTCCCACGCCAACGTTTTATTGACCATAGTATTGAGTTCTACAATGGAAGACTTTAAGGTTGCAAGCTTCGCCAGCTGTGGCATGCTCTGTGTCGTAATTTGATTAATCGCTTGATTCAGTTCAGCATTTGCCAACCATGCGACGGTTCCAAGTACGATTAAACACAGCACACCAACGATGGGAGCCAACGATATTTTAAGTCCAATGGACATATTTTTGATGAATGGCATCATTATTCCGGTATCTAAACCTGCGTTTTACATCAAAAAAAGTACCCTCAATTCTCAATAACCCGATCACATAACTCAATGACCCGGGAAATCGAGAACTTCCGGTAAATGCTCGGCTATTTTTATGCAAGTCAACGTCAACCCAAGTGCTTTCCTACTTGTAGGCACCTGCACCAATGTAGTACTCCGTATTCGGAATGCGAACGATATAGGATTGTTTCGATTCTATTTTTTTCGTGGTGGGATGGGTCCATTCATACTCTACGGTTCCCTTACCCTTTTGTGCCGCCGCAGTAAACTCTTGGAACATCAATTTGCCATTGGCGTCCTTAAAATCCCACATGTTTTTACCGATTTGCTTGGCATTAAAACCATGGGCTTTTTGATTGCCTTTCATATCAAGAGCGAAGAGATATATATCCTTCACTACCCAGTGTTCTTTATCTTCCGTAAAGTCTTTAAATGCAACATCGATGCCGACCTTTTTAACATGTTCTAAACCTTTATTAACTAAGGATTTGGCTTCTTCAAAACTTCCCCGTTCTTGTGCAAAAACACCTGGAGAAAGGAAGAAAATACCGAATACAAAAGCGACTGAAAAATTAAGAATTCTCTTATTCATGGCTTTGACTCCTGACAGTTGAAATTACCTTCGAGATAAACGCCATTTAACCCGAGACCTTGGAATTTTCTTTAATGCTTCCTTGCGACTCTATTTTAAATTTAACTGTTCGGGGTAATGGAAGAATGACTGCACAAATTGATAAAATTCTCAACATTTATACATGAT
Source organism: Undibacterium sp. (assembly GCA_019752975.1). Lineage (GTDB taxonomy): Bacteria > Pseudomonadota > Gammaproteobacteria > Burkholderiales > Burkholderiaceae_D > Undibacterium. The sequence continues at coordinate 2,709 of JAIELM010000520.1, forward strand.
GAAAGATTCCCGTTTTGTTGAGAATATTTTGCAGCTAATCCAGATTAGCAACAAGCTCCGAACAAGTAAAGTTTCTGGTCAATAAAATTCGTTTCGACAAAAAATTTTACATTCAACCGTTGTACAAAGTCTGCATCATGTCGAGCACATAATCCTAAATTCCTCTATTGACCGCTACAAATGATCTGGTAAGCCGCATGAATATTGACTTTT
>JAIELM010000496.1 GCA_019752975.1 Undibacterium sp.
AGCACTCATGAGCTGTACTGCAAATACTGTTAAAATGGCTAGCTTCTTCATCCCTTTCCTTTGCTTATCATTGTAATATTTTAGCCAATTTTGCTTGAAGTTTCAGACATCAGCTGGCTCGCCTATCCAACATGGCACGTGCGATCGTGCCAGCGTCAACATATTCCAATTCGCCGCCGACGGGTACGCCGCGCGCCAATCTGCTCACTTGAAGGCCGCGCGCTTTAAGCGTTTCACTGATGTAGTGAGCGGTGGCTTCGCCCTCGTTATTAAAATTGGTCGCAAGTACCACTTCTTTCACTAGGCCATCGGTAGCTCGCAGGATCAGCTTATCGAGATAAATATCTTGCGGCCCCACTCCATCCAAAGGTGAAAGACGTCCCATCAATACAAAGTACAAACCTTTGTAAGTCATGGTTTGCTCTATCATCAATTGGTCGCTAGGTGACTCAACCACACACAATAAGCTACGATCACGTTCCGAATTAATACAGGTAGCGCAGATGTCGTGCTCGGTGAAGGTATTGCACGCGCCACAGTTATGTACCATATCTAGCGCACCCAACATGGCCTGCCCTATCATTTTTGCACCCTCTCTATCATGCTGCAATAGATGATAAGTCATACGCAAAGCAGATTTAGGACCGACCCCGGGGAGCCGCCTCAACGCTTCGGCTAAGCGTTCAAGACTAGATAAATTAGCCTCTGCTTTAACGCGCAAATTCATGTGTGACTCATTTAAAAAGGCAACTTAAAGCCTGGAGGCAAAGGCATACCAGCGGTCAAACCAGACATTTTTTCTTGACTAGTGGCTTCCGCTTTGCGCACGGCATCGTTAAACGCGGCAGCGACCAAATCTTCTAACATATCCTTATCATCAGCTAACAGTGAGGGATCTATCGTGACCCGTTTCACGTCATTCTTGCAGGTCATCAAAACTTTGACCAACCCAGCACCCGATTGACCCTCCACCTCAACCAGGGCCAATTGATCTTGCGCTTTTTTCATATTGTCTTGCATCGCTTGGGCTTGCTTCATCAAACCCGCGAGTTGGTTCTTCATCATAAAAATTCTCCTAAATAGAAATCTAAAAATTTGTTGGAAATTCTAAACTGGACGTATGCTGCCATTTAAGATCGTGGCACCAAAATCACGGATCAGACTTTGCACAAAGCTGTCACCTTGAATCGCTTGTTCAGCTTGGACTTGACGCACTGCACGTTCGGCTTGCGCTTGTGCATTGGCAGTCTGCGCCACTGCGCCAATTTCGGTGTCCACTCTAATTTCACGAGCGTAGCTGGCGAATTTCTCAGTCAGTGCGGATATAAGCTTGTCCACACTACCTGAGGACAACAAAGTTTGTAAGGGGACGCACAATTTAAAAGTGACTACATTCCCATTCACAGCACAGTGACGTAATTCACTCTGTTGCGCGAGTTGTTGAGCGACGCCACGCAACTCTAACGATGCGGCCAAATTAGGCCAATGTCCGTCCCAGTTGAGCTCGGCAATTGGGGTGAGTTGCAAAGTAGAAGAAGTGGGCGACACATTGGATTCAGGTGCTACTGAAACTGGGCTAATCACGTCCGGCACGACTACTGCGGCAGATTCTATTGTCGCTATTTTTGCGACGACCGGTTCAGTCGCCATTAACTCAATAGACGCTGCCTTAGCCACAACCTGAGCTTCCGGCCAATCAACATAATCGGGCGGCTCCGCTGCTTGATTTGTCGCCGTCGGCGCGGACAAACTAGCATCAAAATCGTACTCATCCCATGGCGGCGGCATTTGATTATCTTCGACTGGAATGATGGCTTTTGGGATGGGTGCGACGGGAATAGTCACTGGCACAATTGGCGTCGCTGGCACGGCAGTTACCACCGGAACCGGTCTGACACCACCCTGCGTATTGGCCGCCTTATTACTACCGGCACGTGCTGCCGCTAATGCTGCCATCGCGGGGCTAATCGCAGCCTTATTTTCTACGCTGGGCACAGGCACAGCATTGGGAGCTTGGATTGACTTACTAATCGATGTAACCGATGTAACCGATGTAACTATAGTCGCTTGCTGTGCCGTAGGCGCGACTCGTGTAGCGGCGATAGGAGTAGAGATCGGAGTACTAGGTGCGCGTGCCGGTGATGGTGGTGATGAGCCAGTACCTGCCCCAAAATCACTTGCCACACTCGGCCGAAACGCCAACATCCGCAATAGGCACATAGTAAAACCTGCGTATTCATCTGGAGCCAAGCCAATTTCATTACGACCATGTACGGCAATTTGATAAAACAGTTGCACTTCTTCTTTGTCAAAGACCTGAGCCAGTCGGAGTAATTCCGTACGTTCAGGTAACTCCTCTGCCAAAGCAGCAGGTACTAACTGGGCGATCGCGATTTGATGCAAAAGTGTGCCTAGATCCTGCAGTGCCGATTTGTACGACAAGCTTCGCGCTGCCATTTCATCCGCTACGACCAACAAGACTTGTCCGTCTTTCTGAGCTAAAGCATCTAGCACACGGATTAAATACGATTGATCCAAAGCCCCCAACATGCTTTGCACAGCATCCAACGTCACCTTACCAGCCGCATAGGCAATGGCTTGATCCGTTAGAGACAAAGCATCGCGCATAGAACCATGCGCACCTTGCGCTAGCAAACGTAGCGCAGGCAATTCAAATTCGATTTGCTCTTGACCTAAAATATGGTCGAGATGAGAAACGATGGCATTAGGCGGCATTTGCTTGAGATTAAATTGCAAGCAGCGCGATAAAACAGTAACGGGAATTTTCTGTGGATCGGTGGTAGCCAAAATAAATTTCACATGCGCCGGCGGTTCTTCCAACGTTTTTAACATCGAGTTAAACGCATGGTTGGTGAGCATATGAACCTCATCAATCATGTAAACCTTGAACCGGGCATT
>JAIELM010000499.1 GCA_019752975.1 Undibacterium sp.
ACTAAGGTGGACGAGTCAGTCAGAGCGGCCATGACAAAATGGCCGAACGTGCCGCACTGTTATGGCTGGCTAGCGCTCGATGCGCGAGGAAATTGGCGTATGCGCGATGAGCGCGCACAAGCTTTAGGTATGATGGGTGATTTAATCCACAATGTCGCATTACGTGACTTCATCTGCCGCAACTATAGTTGCGATGAACAAGGCAATTGGTATTTTCAAAACGGCCCACAAAAAGTGTATATCGATCTGGCCGCCACTCCCTACATCGCGCACCAACTACCTGATAGGACTTGGAATTTACACACTGGTATTCCCATGCCCACACCTACCACCGCGTACTTACTCGATGATGGCAACGTGGCGTTTTCAGCACCCGACTATTTATGTCAGGTCGATGATAGGGATTTGGTGCATGCGCTCGATACTTTGATACACAATGGCACGCCGATTTCAGAAGCGAATTTGACACTTTTTCTAGAAGATAAACTCACTATCGGCAACGATGTGCGCATCCGATTTGGCGACCTCCAAGTCGCAGTGGAGCGTTGCTCATTAAGCGCACTATTGAGCTTAAAAAACTATCGGGCACAGGCGCGTCCTTGATTTACCTTCCCTTCTTTTCATCTAATAATTCTTCACGCCGTTTTTCTTTCCATTCACGTTCACGCGCATCAATCACTGAAAGATCAAAATATTTAACGTCTGGATCTAGCCTCGCAATATCTAACTGCTGCAAGGCGGCCGCCAGAGCACCTTCGATCGCATATGCTTCCGCTAAGGCGATGTGTTGTAAGGCTTGTTTAGCTTGCATAGCATAGGTCTTGGCTAACAGATGCTGCAATCTTGCTTCGTGCCGATACAGACTAATTTGATCACGCAAAAATTGCCCCGCCTGATCGCCTTGTCGAGCCTCAATTAAGACCTCCGCATATTGATAGGCCAAACCACGCGCTAAAGGTAAATCGGCAAGCGCTTGTTTCGCCTTAAGCGCCGCCAAGTCCGGACGTTTTTTCCCCATCTGTATATCTATCGCTAGACTAGCGAATGCACTGGTTTCTTTCAACCAGTTTTTTTGCTGTGGCGAAGCAGCGATGCGCAGCAATAATTCATCAAGTAATTTCTCTGCCAAGACAAAATCATTCTTCTTATACGCCACAAAGGCCAGTCCATATTGCCCGCTCAAACGACTCTCTTCATTGCCACTTTTGACTTGCTGCTCAAAGATGATAGTTGCATCCATCAAACCCTGAGCCTTACTATCTTGCAGCACGCGGACTCTGGCCTGCGTCAAATAAAAATCTAAACCGTCGGCTCTTTGTCGATAGCGCTCACCAAACAAGCGCCCTTGAATATCCGCCATACGCTCACTAGTCAAAGGATGGCTGCGCAAATACGCCATGCCATTATCGGTATAGTTACGCGAGGCGTGCTGCAAGCGACCAAAAAAACTTACCATCCCCGAAGTATCATAACCCCCATCGCGTAAAATTTGAAACCCCATACGATCAGCCTCACGCTCAGCATCGCGATTAAAACTGAGTTGCCTTTGTATCGCTAAACCCTGTCCACCTGTGGCCAGCGCAATCGCGACATCCGGACTCGACTTTGCCGCCAATGCGGCCAACAATAAAGCAGCCAGCGGAATTAACGCATCTTGCTTTTGACTCCCTATCATGCGGGCAATATGCCGCTGTGCGACGTGACCAATTTCATGCCCCATCACCGAGGCGAGTTCAGATTCTGACTGTGCTGACAAAATCAAACCAGAATGAAAACCAATGAAACCACCAGGAAAAGCAAACGCGTTTAAAACCGGATCACGCACCGCAAAAAATTCAAACTCATAGGCCGCTTCTCCTCTAGCATCAGGACGTTTATCCAACAAGCAATTACCCAACTTAGTTAAATATTCTGAGACTGGCCCATCTTCCATATAGTCAGGATCATGCCGCACGCTACTCATGATTTGCTCGCCCAACTTACGCTCCATCACCGGTGAAAGATCACCACGTGCGGTATCGCCTAAGGTCGGCAGTTTTTGATTTTGCGCCAAGCAAAGACGAGTAGATAGAGGAGTAAATAGAGAAGTAAAACTAAAGCTTGCCAACACAGTGAGCTGGATCACTTTATGACGAAATTGCGGAAATTTATTATTCACGGTGATATGATCATCAATATGGAATACGACAGCGCAATATTACCTCACAAACCTTGAATATGCTCACCACACCCGATACAAATCCAGATTCCACGAATCAAGGCCTCAGTCATTTCGACCAAACTGGGCAAGCCCATATGGTAGACGTCGCAGCCAAACTTGATAGCCACCGTATTGCCATCGCCAGCGGTCACATACGCATGCAAGCTAGCACCTTAAAAATCATCCAGGAAGGCAGTGCAAAAAAAGGTGACGTACTAGGTATCGCCCGCATAGCCGGCATCATGGCCGCCAAACGCACGAGCGACTTAATTCCGCTCTGCCATCCCTTAGTCATTACCCGTGTGACGGTGAATTTTGAGATTCATGAAAACAGCACTAGTGTAGGCTGCACAGCACAAGTCGAAACGCTAGGGAAAACCGGCGTAGAAATAGAAGCACTCACTGCAGTGCAAATCGCTTTACTGACCATCTACGATATGTGCAAAGCAGTTGATCGCGGCATGGTCATGAGCGACATTCATGTGGTGGAAAAACACGGCGGCAAATCGGGTGACTGGGTGGCGGCTATTTAGTTTCAACTCAAGTTTCAACTCAATTTCGGTTTTTTAGTAATAACTTAATTGGCATCCCGCGCAGGCATCTTCGCAAACACCTGGCCATAACGTACATCACCGGACAAATTTTTCCAATAGTCGAAATATTCTGGATAAAAAATCGGATGCAGCCTTTGCAGCGTCAACATGGTCTTTTGCG
>JAIELM010000474.1 GCA_019752975.1 Undibacterium sp.
TGCAGTCGATGGCAATAATCCTTGGCGCTCCCCATCCAAATCGATTCCTGTGATCTGCCCCATACCAAAGGGCTTCATAAAATCATGAATCGCATCCACACCCATATCATTGGCGAGTTGAAAAAAATAGGTGTCACAAGAATACACGATGGCATGAAACATATCGACTGGCCCATAGACACCGTGACCGCCGACTTTATCATCGTTAAAAGTATGATTCCCAAAGGTGAAATAACCGGGGTCAGAAATAGCCTGTGCAGGCGTACGTTTTCCCAATTCTAAAGCGGCTAAAGCCATAAAGGGTTTATAGGTCGAACCTGGCGGATACGCACCGGTTAAAGGGCGATTTAACAATGGGATATCCTCAGAGGTATTGAGTTCATTCCAGCTTTGTTGATCAATTCCTTCGACAAATAAATTCGGATCAAAAGTCGGCTTAGAAACGAAGGCCAACACGTCGCCAGTCTCCGGTTCGATCGCGACCAAAGCCCCACGACGATCACCAAATGCTTCTTCTATCACTTTCTGCAGTTCTATGTCGACCGATAAAATGAGATTTTTTCCTGAATTAGGAGCAGTACGCGAGAGCATATTAACTGGTCGTCCGCCAGCAGAAACCTCTACCTCTTCTATCCCGGTTTTACCATGCAAGACTTTCTCGTAACTTTTTTCTAGGCCGGCCTTTCCGATATAGTTTGTGCCTTTGTAATTTGCCGCATCTTCACTCTCTTCTATTTTTTCCGCATCCTTGACATTGACCCGTCCTATGTAACCAATGACATGAGAAGCTACTTCACCCAAAGGATATTGGCGAAATAAACGGGCTTGAATTTCCACTCCAGGAAAGCGGAATTTTTGCGCCGTAAAACGCGCTACTTCTTCGTCAGATAAGCGAGTACGGATGGGAAGACTTTCGACGCTTTTGGATTCTTCCATCAATTTTTTTAGGCGCTTTCTGTGCTTGGCTTGAATGTCCACCAGTTTCGCCAATTCATCAATCACCACGTCTAAGTCTGCATTGATTTTTGCGGGCGTAATTTCTAAAGTATAGGCAGAAAAATTGCGGGCCAGAACTGCCCCATTTCTGTCCAAGATTAAGCCGCGATTTGGCACCACGGGCACCACAGAAATACGATTGGCATTGGCCTTAGTAGCATACATTTCATGCTTAATCAATTGCAGCCAAACATAGCGGCCAATCAAAACACTAAAGCAAAACAGCGCAACAAGGCCGATGACCAGCAGGCGCATTCGAAACAGATACACTTCCCGTTCGGTATTTTTTAGTTCAGTCATAGGATGAGGCTGCGCTTAGTTGGTACTAAGTTGGTACCGAGTTGGTACTGAGTTAGTTCTGGATTAAATCGGACGGTTTTCATCTTTATCTTGTGCTCGGCGTTGTGGAGCAAGTAGTAACCAAGTAGCGATAGGCCATAGCAAAGTAGTCACACCACACTCGATAAAATACCACCATCCGGGAAAATGTGAATCAGGTGAAATCACTAAACGTACCACCAGCTTCACCACCAAAACCCCCAAGAAAAGCGGAAACACCTGCAAGCTTTGCACCATCGCCGGAAACCACAATACCCGTCTATGAATAGAAATCGCAAAGTAAGAAAGTAAGGTATAGGCCAGCGCATTTTCGCCGAGATAGACGGCATTATGCACATCCATCAATATACCCATAAAAAAGGCAATGCCAATACCCACTTTGCGTGGCTGATGTATGCTCCAAAACACCAAGGTAAGAGCGACAAAATCAGGTACGCCAATCGCAACGCCCCAAGGCAAAAGATTCAGAACAAAAGCACCTGCCAAACTGAGGCCAATGAAAAAAGCATTCGCGGGCAATAAAATGTAATGAGGACGATTCATCGCTTTTCCCGAGGTGTATTTGGCAAAATCCCTGAGGGATTAGTCGCTTGAACTGACGAGGCGGTACTTGAGATAGCCAAGCTGGCGGCGGATTCTGTTCTTTCCGGCACCGATGCTGGCGCCCGCGCTGGTATTGGCGCAATCGGGGCAGCTTCTTTGTCAGCCTCTTTGTCAAGCTCTTTGCCTACCTCTTTGGGAGCATCCCGTGTCACCTTACGGTTGAGTTTTTCTTTTTTTGCGCGTACATCTTCCGATTCAGGTGGCGTCAATTGTGCCACATCCACCAAGAGAACCAGGAGTTGCTTATGCCTGTCCAATCCTGCCGCAGGAATACACAGTATGGTTTCAAAAGTCGTGGTCGCCTTATTCTCCACTAGCGCCACCTTAGCCACTTGCAAGCCCTCAGGATATACACCATCTATACCCGATGTGACCAGAACATCACCGATTTTTACATCGGCGTTGGTAGTGACGCGCATTTCCAAATACGGTGAACGTCCACGCCCACCAATCACACTACGTAGACCATTGCGTTCTAACTGAACTGGAATGGATTGGTTTTTATCGGTGAGCAAGGTCACTTCAGCAGTCAGAGGAAAAACGCGCGTCACCTGACCGATCACACCACGCTCATCAATCACTGGTTGGCTCAAAGCGAGACCATGCTTTAAGCCCTTGTTAATTATAATTTTGCGGGTTACCTCATCTCTGGCATCATACAAAATCTCAGCGGTCAGCGAAGGTGTCGCAGTGCGTTGCTTAAGCTCTGCCAGTTGACGCAATTGGGCATTTTCTGTGGCCAGAAAATTGGACTTATGCAAAACAAGCGCGTTAGCAAGCTGCTGCTGTTTGAGCTGCGCGACTTCTTTTTCTAAGGCGGAGGTGGAGGCAAAATAGTTGCTCAGACTGGTTAAAGCATCACGCGGGGTGAGTGCCAACATTTGCAAAGGATAGAGTGTCGTCGCTAGGACTTGACGCAGTCGCAGCAAGGAATTCAGGCGCGAGTCCACCAATAATAAAGAGATGGAAAATA
>JAIELM010000139.1 GCA_019752975.1 Undibacterium sp.
GGTGAATAGTGTCGAAAAATCGTCATTTTTAATGATAATTATGGCTAGTCAGCACTAAGTCTCCCAATAAATGTGATAGGTCGACCAAGCGTTTGGCAATTAAGTGCTGGACTTTGCCGTCGGTTTGCCAGATGCCATACACTCCTAAGAGCTTAGCCTTTAGTACCTCTTGTCTTTGTTTTTCTACTAGGTCGGGCCAGACGATGACGTTGACGTTGCCGCTTTCGTCTTCAATCGTGATGAACAGTACCCCTTTGGCCGTGCCGGGGCGCTGTCTGACGGTGACGATGCCGCAGCCGCGGGCGAATTGTTTGTCTTGAAAAGTGTGAAGAACATCGGCAGGTAAAAAACGCTGTTTGAGTAAGCGTGGGCGTAGTAGTGCTAGTGGGTGAGGTCCTAGCGTCAGACCGGTGCTGTGGTAGTCGGCGTAGAGGTTTTGCGCTGCGCTTGGTGCGCTAAATGCGACTGGCGTTTCCTCAATATTGGTAGGATGCAGTAAGTCTTTATCAGGAATGGCGGCGATCGCTTGCCATAGTGCTTGGTGTCGATTACCCACTAAGGACGCGAGTGCATTACCTGCGGCGAGGGCTTCGACATCGCTGCGTTTGAGTTGGGCGCGCCGGGCTAAATCATGTATGTCTTTAAATGGACTTAGCATGCGTGCTTGTTGTATGCGTAGCGCGGCCTCATGGGGCATATTGCGCAATAGCGACATGCCTAGGCGCACTGCCTGCGTACTTTGACTACGCTGACAAATCTCTAAATTGGAATCCCAGTTACTGTGCATCACATCAATCGCTAACACTGTGATGGCATGGCGTTTGGCATCTTGTATTAACTGCGAAGGCGAATAAAATCCCAACGGTTGTGAATTAAGTAGTGCGCATAAAAATACTGCGGGTTCGTGACATTTGATCCAGCAACTAGCATAGGTCAGTAGAGCAAAGCTGGCGGCATGGCTTTCTGGAAAACCGTATTCACCAAAACCTAACATTTGTTGAAAAACGCCATTGGCAAATGCTTCGCTATAGCCATTTTTGAGCATACTAGTGACGATGCGATCTTGGTAGTGGGCGAGGCCGCCTTTACGTTTCCATGCCGCCATAGCGCGGCGTAATTCGTCTGCTTCACCAGGGCTAAAATCGGCGGCAGCGATGGCGATTTGCATGACTTGTTCTTGAAAAATCGGTATCCCTAAAGTGCGAGAGAGGATTTTTTCTATTGCGGGTTTGGGGTAATCCACCGCTTCTAAACCCTGTCTGCGCTTAAGATAGGGATGCACCATGCCGCCTTGTATAGGGCCAGGACGGACGATGGCTACTTGTATCACCAAATCATAAAAAGTGCGTGGCCTAAGGCGCGGCAACATGCCCATTTGTGCTCGTGATTCAATTTGAAAAACGCCTATGGTATCGGCCTTGCATATCATCTCGTAAGTGGCACTGTCTTCCTGTGGAATATCTTGTAGGCGACTGGGACGATTGGGTAAAGTCGCCATTAAATTTAAGGCGCGTTGAAGTGCCGATAGCATGCCTAAGGCCAGTACGTCGACTTTGAGTAGTCCTAAGGATTCTAGATCATCTTTATCCCATTGAATTACGCTGCGCTCTTTCATGCTGGCGTTTTCTATCGGGACTAGGCGTGAGAGTTTGTCTTTTGCGATGATAAAGCCGCCGCTATGCTGAGATAAGTGACGCGGAAATTTGAGTAATTGTGTGACTAAATAAGCCCATTGTTGAGCGAGGACAGAATGACTGTCTAGGCCGTTTTCTGCGAGTCTTAACAGCAGTTCGTGTTTGCTATCAAACCAATGTTGAGACTTGACGACGCGTTCAATAATGATAGGATCAACGCCCAAGGCTTTGCCTACTTCACGCAAGGCACTACGGGGTCGATAAGTGTGTACTGTTGCTGCTAATGCGGTGCGATGACGACCATATTTTCGGTACAGGTATTGGATTACTTCTTCGCGTCTTTGATGTTCAAAATCGACGTCGATATCAGGTGGTTCACCGCGTTCTTTGGAGAGAAAGCGTTCAAATAAAAGTATGCCTTTTTCTGGGCTGACTTCAGTAATGTGTAGGCAATAGCAGATCATGGAATTGGCCGCCGAACCTCGTCCTTGGCATAAAATACCTTGCGAGCGCGCGAATTTGACGATGTCATGTACGGTTAAAAAATAAGCTTCATAAGCTAGCTCTTGAATCAAAGTTAGTTCATGTTCGATTTTTTTGATGACCTCTGTGTTTAAGCCTTGTGGGTAGCGACTTTGTGCACCGAGATACACTTCTTGGCGTAAGTAGACAGTCGCTGTTAGACCCTCGGGTACGACTTCATCGGGGTATTCATAACGTAATTCATCCAAAGAGAATTGGCATAACTGAGCGATGCGCAGCGTTTCATCTAAGGCTGCTTTGGGATAGATATTAGCTAAGCGTAGACGTGAGCGTAAATGTTGTTCGGCATTGGGTGCAAGGCTATAGCCGCAATCAGCAATCGCTTTACCTAGTCGTATGGCGGTGAGTGTATCCTGTAGTGGTTTGCGTGAGCGCACATGCATGCATACTTGCCCGAGCGCGACTACGGGTAAGTTAAATTGTTCAGCAATGCTGCGCACTTGTACTTGCTGCCACTCATCCATTGCTAGTGTCAGTAGATTGAGTCCCAACCAAGTGGTTTGAGAAAAAGTTTGTACTAACCATGCCGCTTGTTGCGCTAAATGATGAGGATTGGCGGGATAGTCCGGTACTAAGATGATGCTGCAATGAGGCAGGCCACGCAAATGACTTAAGTGAGATGGCGGAGAACTAAAATCTTCGGCGCTTAAATAATAACTGCCCTTGATTGCTTGCTCGTGCATTCGTGCTAGGGTAATGAGTTCACATAAATTACCATAACCTTCACGATT
>JAIELM010000166.1 GCA_019752975.1 Undibacterium sp.
TCTATTAGATCGATTGTATTTATGTATCTCAAGCCAACTATTTCAAACCAACAACTCAACACATCAAGCACACAGACATCTTTAATGCATGGATGCATTAAAGATGTTTGCGCGCTCTACTAGACTTAACACCCTGTGGTGGTAGTGACCACTGCTGGTGCAGCAGTGGCAGAAACTGGTTCTGTATAGGTAACCGAACAGGTCGCCGGAGTAGGAGCACCTGCAATCGCGACTGTTAAAACTGTGCCAGCTGCGGACACAGTATAGTCAGGGGTACCTAAACCAGCAGCTTGACCGAAAAGAAGATCTGCCTTCGGATAACCAGACGGAAACGCTGTTGAGTAAGTAATCGTAATGCCCTCAAATGCGACAGTCAGCGGAACCGGATTGGAGACCAGATATTTTCCCTTTGCCATCGCTGCTGTCGCCAAAACAGCGCCGCGCGCTGCATTTATGCTAGCAACACGTGCATCCCTACCCAAATCGGCGAACTTCGGCAAAGCCGTCGCTGCTAAGATGCCCAAAATCACGATCACCACAATAAGTTCTATCAGTGTAAAACCCGCTTGTTTTGCCTTTAATAAGCTCGTGTTCATATTTAAATCTCCGTTAATGAAAAAATCAAGTGAAAGCAAGCGCCTTGCTTCAAATTTATGTCCGCTCTAATTGAGTATCTCACAAGCTCGATTCAATAACAAGCAAGATGTCGTGGCAAATATTGCCACAGGGAACAATTCCAACTACGGCGCCAGATTACTATGAAATGGTGCTTCCATGCACTCCACTAGTCTGCTGAAATTTACCGTATGTCGGAAATTGGAACTTATATAGTTAAATGCCAAGCAATATAGTAACTGATATGGCAATTTGGCTGATGGCGACAGCAAATCCAAGCAACTGATATCTTCCCAATGGATATTTTTATTGGCGCGCGCTCAGTTGCAAGCGTTCACAGCAATGGCAAATAAATATCAGTCAGCAAATCCGGTGGCAATGTGTCTCTAGGATTATTGATGTAATCTTCAAACGCAGGCGAATCTGCAGCTTCTTCACCTGAATTGGGTAGCCACACACCAAATAACCATTGGTAGGCTGCCTGCATATCCGAATAAGGACCTTGGTAGCGCAGAACGGCATATTTCCCAGCGACGATAAATACTGCATGCAAAGGAGATAGCGCGTGGCTAATTTGGATTTCTGGCGTGACTGTGATGCAGGCATAGGAGCGCAAATCTTCCTGGGCGACGCGACTGGGATCGTCAACATACACCCCGATTAAGTGTGCACCAGCTTGATATAAACGGCGCGTGGCGACTAGACCAGAAAGGTGATCAAATGCCTGGCTTATCCCCATGTAAGCACCTTGATGCGCCACACCTAACAAAGTGTGGCCGCTAGATTGCTGGATTTGTACAGGAAACATGGCTAGGTTCCTTCGCTCAGTACTCATATTGAGATCGGTGGATAGTTCAAATTGTGTATGGCTTCCATGCAGTCGATAACGCGCTGGTGGCATGCCATAAACTGAAGAAAAAATACGGGTAAACGATTGCAAATTGGGATAGCCAGAAAGCTCGCCTATGTACCCAATTTTGAGTTTAGTTTTGGCTAACAAATCAGCCGCTTTCTGCAAACGCAGGCGCTTGACGGTAGCGACGATGCTTTCAGCAAAGTAGGAAGAATAAATCCTATGCCAATGATAGGGTGACATGCAAGCGATGTCGGCCAATTGGTTCAGGTCTAGTTCTTGCGCAAGATTATTATGTAGATATGCGATAACACGGCTAAAGCGTTTTTCATAACGACTGCAGCTCAAGTTGGTTTCCATATTTGATCGGTCTTAATGACAAAAGGGATAATCCTAGAAACGGTGATTGGACGGACATGAGTGTGCATTTTTTCGGTTCTCTGGCTAGGAGTGACGACGACGCAACCTCCACGTTGATAGGAGGAACAACAACGCCAGAGAGCCGAAAAAGTGTGCAATCATGTCCGTAGCGTACTCACCCAAATGGAGAACAGAATAAACAGTCCTATTCTTTGATAAATCAAGAACTTATTAACAAAATTGAGCGGTCAATCGCCGTTTCTAGGATAATGTCACTCAGAATAGCACGAAGGTATTTGACAAATCTTGCGATCAATTAGCATTGATACTTTATGCGCTGCTTCCTGCTTTAGCGAGCGCTGTATCAAGTTTTTTCATGAGCACTTTATGCATGCTGTGATTATGACTGCTCCAGTGTCTTTTCATTTTATCTAGCTCTCGAATTTGGGCATCAGCGGTTGGTCGATCACCGATAGAAAGCGCCCAGATCGCATATTCAGCATAAGCTTCAACACTACCGTAGTGCTGCACCGCATTGGCAAATTCTGCATGAGCTTGCGTGCTTTGATTAAGCACCGCATAGGTTTGCGCTAAACAGAGACAAACCGCTTCTACACGAAAATTTGGATGCAGACTACGAATTTTATTCAACAGTTCTAGTGCAGCCTCACCCTGCCCGTTTTGTAGTCTCGCTTTAGCTGCGCCAAACAGAATTTCTTTTTCATTGGCAAAAGGACCGACCAAGCAGGCTTCAAATTGCTCGGCTGCGTGCCTTGCATCTCCGACCTCCAAATAGGCGCTAGCTAGGCGCATTTGATTTTGCGCTGAAGGCGTGAGTTCAAAAGCTTCTTGCGCTTCACGCAGCTCTTTACCCGGATCCAAACTTTTAAGCGCTGCCACAGTGACCTTACGTACCCCGTGTTGCAAGCGACTATCGGGCAAATAAATCGCAAAAAAATACACCACGCTACCTAATAGAGGAAAAGCAAAAAGTATCATTAGCCAGTAAATCTCACGCCGATTGCGTATCGCATGCACCGCAAAAAAAATCGCAACTAGAATAT
>JAIELM010000301.1 GCA_019752975.1 Undibacterium sp.
GGGTGTGTTGTCGCGCTCAGGACTGCATCGGGTATTGGCGTGGCCGTTTCTGTTTAAAAATTATGCGATACGGGATTTGGCTGAACTCTTAGAAATTTATGGGATGCCGATACGGCTGGGTAAATTCCCTCCAGGCACGGGCGATAAAGAGAAGGCGACCTTATTACGTGCGGTGACTGAGTTAGGTCATGCCGCGGCGGGGATTATTCCTGAGACGATGCAGATTGAGTTTAAAGACGCTGCTTCTGGTAGTCATGATCCCTTTATGGCGGTAGTGACTTGGGCGGATCAGTGTTTTTCTAAGGGGATTTTAGGCGGCACTTTAACGACGCAAGCTGATGGTAAGTCGTCCACCAATGCGCTGGGTAAGGTGCATAACGAAGTCCGGCGCGAGATTTTAACTTCAGACTCGCGTCAGTTGGCTGCGACTTTAACACGTGATTTACTCTACCCACTGGCGGTGCTCAATGGCACGCAGGTGACAGATTTAAGACGGATGCCGCAATTGTTTTTTGATGTGCGTGAAGAAGAGGATTTTAAAAATATTGCGGATGCTCTGCCTAATTTAGTGAAAGTCGGAATACCGATCACGGTGGCGTGGGCACAAAGGAAATTGGGCATCCCTGCGCGGGTGGGTGAGGAACCGATCTTGGTGGAGTCTGTCCCTAATCCTGTGGCAGCTAATCGCTTTAGCGCATTGAGAGCGCAACCTATGAGCACCTTGGCGGCATTGATGGTGAAACAGAATGGTGATATTTATCCCGATCAAACTGCCTTAGATGTCAGTGTCGATCAACTAAGTGCCGCGCAACTGCAACAACAAAGTGAACAGATGCTAGGAGTCATGATTGCGCGTTTAAGTGCGGCTAAGAGTGATGACGAGGCTTTGGGGATGTTGGCTGAAAGTTTTCCAGATATGGATGTGAGCGAATTGGCGCAGTGCTTGGGAGATAGATTATTTATTGCTCGTTTAGTGGGGATGTTTAGCGCTCAGCAAGAACGTGATGAGTAAGCTAACCAGTGGTCAATTGTTAGCAGTGTATGGCATGTCACCCGAGGGTGCTGTGGCCTACCTTGAGCAAAAAGGGTTGCGTATTAGCGGCAATTGGCACGACATGCTCAATGAAGACCATGCCGAAGCTTTTACTGTAGCGAACTGCGCCAAGCTCGATGTCCTGCGCGATTTGCATCTTGCGGCGGTTAACGCAGCGAAGCTGGGGTCTACCGAACGCGAATTTATTAAGAACCTCATTCCTACCCTACAAAGCCAAGGCTGGTGGGGCAAGACGATGAATGAGGATGGCTCAATCTCGCAATTGGGCAGTGTGCGGCGCTTGCAAACCATTTACCGTACTAACTTGCAGTCTGCCTATATGGCGGGACGCTATCGTGAGATGGTGCAAGGGGTGGAGAGTCACCCTTACTGGAAGTACATCGCTATTCTTGATGGCAAGACCCGTCCTAGTCACGCCAGTATGAACGGACGCATCTTTAAATGGGATGATCCAGTGTGGGAGTTTGCCTATCCGCCCAATGGCTATAATTGCCGCTGCCGCGTGGTGGCGGTGTCTTCGCATAATGTGGATAAAAATAATTTAACGGTCGAAGACAGTACGGACAGAATAGTCAAGAAGGAAGTGCCGATAGGCAAAGATGCGGACGGTAATGTGCTGTACACCGATGTGATGGGGATTAAATTACCTACCACGGGCGACAAGTTTATTACCCTGTTTACTGACGCGGGTTTTGATGTCAATCAGGGCATGGCGGCCACTACCTACGCGGCTAGAATCTTTGCCGACAAGATGGCAAAAGCAGATGCGCAATTGGGCGCGGTAGCAATGCAAGCGGCACAAGATTGGTTATTGCCGTCATTGACGCGTGAATATCAGACTTGGGCGCAAGGCTTATTGGCGAGTAAGCAGGCGAAAAACAGCGCTAGAGTGATCGGCGCGATGTCACCGACTATTTTGGATAGTCTGCAAGTGATAGGGCTTGATCCGGCGAGTGCGGCGATTACCTTACGTGATACCGAGTTTTTGCATTTATATCGTGACGATAAGGTGTCGCGTGGCGATGCTTTGCTGCCCGCGGAAATTTTCGATTTACCCAATTTATTGGCGAACGCGAAGGCGGTGTTATGGGATGAATCAGATCAAGCGCTGGTTTATTTACTCGAAACAAAGCAAGAGAAAAAAGCCGTCATCCGCGTCAACTATAAGCAAAAACAGAACATCAATGGGGTGCGTGATAAGGCCCTGGTGAATAGTGTACGAACAGCGGGGGCGGCGGATGTAGGGGATTTGCGTCAGTACCAATTACTACAAGGGCGCTTAGATTAGTTGAGCTTAACTTGGATGAGGGAAGCGCTTTATACCAGGGCTGGACTTGAACCAACGTCAACAGAATTCAGTCTTGGTCAATGCTTCCTTTTTTGACCAAGGCTTTAAGAACTCCGCCCCTTCCACCTGAATTGGGCTCTACCAGTACAAAGCTGAGATGATTATAACAAGGATTGACTATGACAGCACTTTTTACACTCGAGGTTGTGGACGCGGGGGTACAGGAAAAGCTCTCTGCCTTAATCGCGACGCTTTCTAACACCGCCCCTATAATGCAAGAGATCAGTCTAGCGCTGCTAGAAGAGACTGAGCAAGCGTTTGCCCATGGCGGAATGCCACCGTGGCATCCTTTAGCCGTTTCAACGATTAAGCGAAGAACCAAACAAGGGTCATGGCCAGGACAGATTTTGCAGGTGACTGGGCAGCTTGCCGCCTCGGTCACGTCTTCCTTTGGTGCGGACTTTGCACAAATAGGATCGAATAAACCCTACGCCGCCATTCATCAATTTGGCGGACAAGCGCGGCATCATGTCATGGAGGCACGGCCA
>JAIELM010000400.1 GCA_019752975.1 Undibacterium sp.
GCCTGAAGATCTCCTGTTGCGTCCGGCATTTTACGCGCAGGCCAAGCAATGTTTACAGGACTTGACTCAAGCGCTAGCGCAATTTAGAGATGTCCACGTTTTAGTCGGTTATCCAAGCGAGCAGGATGGTAAACACTATAACGCGGTGGCCGTGTTGCTTAACGGAGCGGTGACGCACACTTACCTAAAACAGGCTTTGCCTAATGATACGGTATTTGATGAAAAACGTTATTTTGAAGTAGGTGCACGTGCGGTCGTTTTTGAGGTCAAGGGCACTAAGTTTGGCATTAATATTTGTGAGGACACTTGGAATGAAGCTGCGCCGCGTTTGGCAAGCGAGGCTGGTGCGCAGGTTTTATTGGTTCCTAATGGCTCGCCGTTTCATATGAGTAAAACCGATTTGCGTTTAGAAGTGATGCGCAAAAACGTCAGTGCACTAGGCATGAGTTTGGTGTGGGCGAATTTATTGGGTGGGCAAGACGAACTTATTTTTGATGGTAATTCCTTTGTGCTCGATGCACAGGGAAATTTATGCGCTTTGCTGAAACACGCTGAGGAAGATGTGCGCGTGATTGATTTCGTCAATGGCGTGCCACAGCAAAGTGAGATTGCGAAACATCAAAGCATAGAAGCACAGATTTATCAGGCGCTGGTTTTAGGTGTGCGCGATTATGTGAACAAGAATGGTTTCCCTAGCGTTTTGATTGGCTTTTCTGGCGGTGTTGATTCCGCCTTGACTTTGGCCATCGCGGTTGATGCCTTGGGTGCAGAGAGAGTACGGGCCATCATGATGCCATCGCCTTACACCGCCGATATCTCTTGGTTGGATTCACGCGAGATGGTCAATCGAATTGGCGTCCGTTATGACGAAATATCGATCAACGAATGTTTTGACGCTTTTCTCAATACGCTCAGTGAAGAATTTGCTGGCCTAAAAGAAGATACAACAGAAGAGAATATCCAAGCCAGAATTCGCGGTACCATCTTGATGGCGCTATCGAATAAGTATGGTTCTATCGTGCTCACCACCGGTAATAAGAGTGAAATGGCGGTCGGTTACTGTACGCTATACGGTGATATGGCGGGTGGCTTTGCTGTAATCAAAGACATTGCCAAAACTATGGTGTATAAGCTCTGTCACTATCGCAATAGCCTGACCGATATTATTCCAGAACGTATTATCACAAGGCCTCCATCGGCCGAGTTACGTCCCGATCAAAAGGATCAAGACTCTTTGCCACCCTATGATATTTTGGACGCCATTATGCAGCGCTATATGGAGGAAAATCAATCAAGAGCGGAGATCGTGGCGGCTGGTTTTGATCAAGCTGATGTAGAACGTATTACGCGGCTGATTAAAATCAACGAGTACAAACGCCGTCAGGCGCCAGTAGGTATACGCATTACTCATCGCGCATTTGGACGTGATTGGCGTTATCCGATCACGTCCAAATTCAGGGATTAATACCAATTCTAACTAAATCGTACGATAGTTTTTAGATTTTTAACGTGGGTTGAAAAACGAAAACCTGCAACGCCGAGGCGCAGAGGCATAGAGGAACGCAGAGATTTTCTCCGGTTTTCTCAGCGCCTCGGCGTTGAGGGGTTTTTAATGAAGAGTTAATATAGTATTTAATTCGGATTGGTATAAATCCTGCCTATCCGAGATACAGCGTTGTAGTCACTTGGTAGGTATTGAGAGACCCAGAGAAAACCAAAAAAAGGGGGGCCTGCTTTCCCCCCTTTTTTTCTACGCCTCGATTTGAAAAAATATCGTGCAAGATCTATTTTAAGGGCGGAATCACCTGCGGCACTAAAGGTTTAATCGCTTGTTCCTTCAACTTCTTTTGCAAGTAGTTGATTGCCGTCTCTAACTGCTTGTCTTCGCCTTTAAAAGTGGCGTGCGGTGGGTTGTCTACTTCTATGTCGGGAGCGACACCTACACCTTCAACTATCCAATGACCGTCTTTGATATCAAATTGTGCGTTCTCCGCAGCACGGATCATGCCATTGTCGCTTAGTGTATTTCGGTCAGATAACCAGACGCCAGCACCCGCAGTACGTTTACCGATTAGTGGGCCGAGGTTGAGTGCTTTGACGCCGGCGGCAAAAGTTTCACCGTCGGAGTAGGTTAGCTCATCTACTAAAACCGCTAAATGCCCACGGAAAGTTTGTTGCATATTGGTGTTGGGCGTGTTGCCATGTGAAGCCCAAAAAGACCAAGTTTTGCGCAAAAGTTTCTCTATGATCCAGCTGTCAATATTGCCGCCGTTATTCCGACGCACGTCGATGATCAGGCCATCACGGTTGATGTTGGCGTAGAAGTCGCGAGCGAAGCTATTGACATCACCGGGGGTCATGGAGCGCAGGTGGAGATAGCCGATTTTTCCGTCTGCGCTTTGGTCAACACGACGGCTTAAATCTTGCTCCCAATCGCTGTAGCGCAGATTAGCTTGTTTAGCCATACTGATCGGTGAGACTAAGATCGTTTTGGGCGGCGTTGCACCGCGTTTAATTTGTACGAGTACTTGTTTGTCGACTTGGTTCAGTAAGAGGTCTGAAATGTCACGTGCTTCTAGTACATTCTGGTTGTTAATCGCGGTAATCACGTCGCCTTCTTTGACGTCGACGTCAGGTAAATCGAAGGGTGCTCTTTGTGAAGGTAAATCAGGCTCACTGCGGTAAATATGCTCGATTTGATAGCCTTCTTTGGCACGGCGCAATACTGCGCCTAAAGCCGCAGCTTGACCATCTGCGGGCGCGCGGCGTACTTCGCCTGGGCGTACTTGGGAATGTAGCGCGGATACTTCACTGGCCATCATGGCGAGCACATCGTTGAGTTCAAAACGGTCGTTGATACGATCCACTAAGGGAGTATATTTGTC
>JAIELM010000218.1 GCA_019752975.1 Undibacterium sp.
TTTTGAGTCCTTCCTATTGTATGGCGTCACCGGTAGTGGGAAAACCGAGGTGTATCTGCAGTCTGCCGCACGAATTTTGGCAAAAAATGAACCGACGCAAGTCTTGATTTTAGTCCCAGAAATCAACTTGACCCCGCAACTGGAGCACAATATTCGCCAAAGATTTTCTGGCTTGCAGATCGCAACCTTACACAGTGGCATGGCTGAAGGTGAGCGCCTACTTCATTGGTTAGCGGCACACACAGGTCAAGCGAGAATTGTGCTTGGTACTCGTTTGGCGATTTTAGCGTCAATGCCACATTTAAAAATGATCGTCATCGACGAAGAGCATGATCCTTCTTACAAGCAACAAGAAGGACTGCGTTATTCCGCTCGTGACTTGGCTGTATGGCGTGCTCATCAACTCGGTATTCCCGTGGTACTAGGTTCAGCCACACCATCTTTAGAAACTTGGCAACACGCCAGAGCTGGACGATATCGCAAGTTGGAATTACGAGAACGAGCCATCAAAAACGCGGTCTTACCCATCGTTAAAATCATTAACTTGGAGCGAGAAAAGCCCAGTGAAGGCTTGACTCAAAGATTAATCAGCGCAATTCGCCTGCGTTTAGAGAAAGGTGAGCAATCACTACTATTCCTCAATCGCCGTGGCTATGCGCCTGTTCTGCATTGCGACGCATGTGGCTGGATTAGCAACTGCACTCGCTGTACCGCGCATATGGTGATGCACAAGTTAGATCGACGTTTGCGCTGTCATCACTGCGGCTTAGAGCACAGCATACCGCGTCATTGTCCGACCTGTGGCAATGTCGACCTGCAACCATTGGGACGCGGTACCCAAAGGCTAGAGGAAGCTCTACAAAAGATTTTCCCAGAAGCGAGAGTATTCAGAATAGACGCCGATTCCACCCGTTTAAAGGGAAGTGCAGCTGCCGCCTTTGACACGGTGCATAGGGGTGAAGTCGACATACTCATCGGCACACAAATGGTGGCGAAGGGGCATGATTTCAAAAATCTCAGTTTAGTGGCGGCACTCAATCCCGATAGCGCCTTATTTTCACAAGATTTTCGGGCTAGTGAACGTCTCTTTGCCCAATTAATGCAAGTAGCTGGTCGTGCGGGACGCGCAGGACAAAGAGAAGGCGGCAATCCCAGCGAAGTCCTAGTCCAAACCCGCTACCCCGACCACCCCTTGTTTCACGCACTAATAGCACACGACTACCAACGCTTTGCTGGCGACTTACTGGAAGAACGGCAGCAAGCTGCCATGCCGCCTTTCATCTACCAAGCATTGTTAAGGGCGGAAGCCAAGGATCTCGCCAGCGCACTAGAGTTTCTACACCTAGCCGCCAATTGTATTGCACACCCAGACATTATCATCAACGATCCCATACCGATGACTATGACAAGGGTGTATAACATGGATAGGGCTCAATTACTAATAGAGTCTGGCTCTAGGCCGACAATTCAAGCTTTTCTCTGCGATTGGATAAGACATTTAAGACAGATCAAGACGTCGGTAAAATGGAGCGTCGAAATTGATCCTGTAAATATTTAGACATGCAAATTATCACGTAATCAATTGGAGCGTTAAAAAATATGTACTGTCAGAAGAAATAATCGAAAAGATGCAGCAAACTCGTCAGGCGATCATGTGTGCTTTTCAGTGAAAGCAGTTTTAAGAACTATCCATCAAACTCAAAAGTAGTGCGAAAAGTGTTACGTCCATAATGTGGGTAAGTACTATCTACAATGACAAGAATGAAAAAGCCCTCGTATTTCCACATGAGGGCTTTTCATACATCTATAGTTTTTTTGCTGCGTTATTAGAACTTATGATTGTATTCCACCGAAAACTTAACGCTACGTGGAAACGCAGTATTGCGAACTTCACCATAAGTACTTTGAAGTTCTGCATTAGAATTTTCTCGTGTTTCACGACGAGTTAATACTGTCTGGTCATTGGTAAGATTGAAAATATCCATTTTTAAGGCTAACTCTTTAAAGAAGCTCGGCTTATATGAAATGTTCATATCTACACGTTTCTCAGTTGGCATACGTCCCAAGCTACCACGTGGTGAAACTTTTCCATCACAATAGAAGTACTCAGGTCCATAACCAATATTTCCATCTAAGTCTTTGTTGGTACCCAAACATACTTTTGGACGTCCGGAAGACAAGAGCATGTTTCCACCAAGCGACCATTCACTATTAATTTCATAGAACCCGTATGCTTTTAAAACATGGGTTCTATCATTTGGTAAAACACCTTTAGCGTTAGCCATAAACTCTGGGAAGTCCCATGCTGCAGAGATACCAATATCAGATTGTTGCGTATCTGAACGAGTTTGTCCCTCCATATTGCCGTAGCTACGCGATAATGTGTAATTGAGTTTACCGTACCAACCGTTACGGAAGGGATGTTCAGCAAACATATCAATTGCCGCATATCTCCTTTCGGCTTTAGGATAACCTAACTCAGCCGCAGTCGCTGTAACGTAACGACCTTTACCTGTAGTATCGATAGACCAAACTGTGACTGCTTCGCCAGGGTTAAAGATGAAACACAATCTTTGAAGTGGATCGGGAGTGTAATGATTCGCTGCGGCATATTTACCAATAAAACGGGTATCACAACTATCATCAATACCACCGTTTAATTTACGGAAAGTCCCCTTCATACCGAAATTAAAATCTTGGTTAAATGCCTTTTCAAACCCAAGCGTTAATTCATCTTGGTAGTTAGGCTTAAGATCTTTTGTCACGACTGCACGAGGGTCTTTGTTTTGTCCAAATTCGCCGTCGGGAGTACCCGGATCATTGATCTTGACCAATCCTGTTGGTTGTCCTAAGGCATCTATGCCAGTATAAGTAAAGTCT
>JAIELM010000574.1 GCA_019752975.1 Undibacterium sp.
TAATATATTTATTTATTTATAAAGGATACCGCCTATGATCTTCAAAGTCAATTAGACATAATACGACAAAATTACGATAAATTGAAAAGCGACGGTCAGCGAGATCGGCCAGATCACCACTATAACGAAGCAAGGCGCGTTTTGCACCCGCACTGGCATAACCCAAATGGTTGTGAAGAATTTTCATAATATATTTTCCAAACGTTGGAACGCCTTGCCATCACGATCAAAGATCAGACAATGTTGAGGGGGGAATTGCACATAAATAACCTGGCCAAGAGTGACTTGGATGCTGCGATCCACACATTTTAAACAATGATTTTGTGTGCTACCAGCCAAGGTAAAGTAGATCAGTAATTGATCGCCTAAATGCTCGATCAAGGAGACTTGCGCCGCGATGGCATTGGCTGCATCGGCTTGCCCTAATGTGACATGTTCTGGTCGTATTCCTAGGGTGAGAACTGTATCTGTGGTCAAATCGCGAGTATCGCTCGCATCAATATAGGCTTTGACAGATATCTTGTTCCCTAGACTTAATGTGGCACTGTGATTGGTCATACTACCCAAACTACCCTCGATAAAATTCATTTTTGGCGCACCAAGAAAACCCGCGACAAACAGATTGGCGGGCTGATCATATAGTTCCAGTGGTGTCCCTATTTGCTGGATCTCACCTTGGTTAAATAAGACAATCCGGTCTGCTAGTGTCATCGCCTCGACTTGGTCGTGGGTGACATAGATCATGGTTGTGCCCAATTTTTTGTGGAGCTTGGCCAGTTCGATGCGCATGTTCTGACGTAGCGAAGCATCTAGATTGGAAAGTGGCTCGTCGAACAGAAACACTTTTGGCTCACGGATAATCGCGCGACCGATGGCGACACGTTGACGCTGGCCGCCGGAAAGTTCTTTTGGCTTGCGCTCTAATAAGTCTTCCATTTGTAAAATTTCAGCGACAGCGCGCACCCGGCTAGCTACCTCTTTTTTTGGCACACCGGCCATTTTGAGCGCAAAGCCCATGTTTTTTTCTACCGTCATATGTGGATACAAGGCATAAGATTGGAACACCATTGCTACCCCGCGTTTTGCAGCGTGTACCTCATTGGCCAGCACACCATCTATCCACATTTCGCCGTCGCTGATTTCTTCAAGGCCGGCGATTAATCGGAGTAGCGTGGATTTGCCACAACCGGAAGGACCGACGAAAACAATAAATTCTCCATCCTTAATCTGCAAATCCACCGAGCGAATAATCGGTACTTCGGGATCATAAAATTTACTGATATGTTTGAGCGTAACAGCGGCCATGTTGATGTCCAAAAAATGAGAAAAATAAAATGTGCAAGCGTAAGATGATAGTGCTTTAGCCTTTGACCGCTCCAGCAGCTAAGCCGTTAACAAAGTATCGTTGACACATAAAGAAAGCGATTAAAACGGGGATGGTCGAGACCGTAGCGGCTGCCATCATCAAGTCGTAACGGTGTTGAAATTGCCCAATGAAAAGACGAATACCAACAGGAATCGTTTGCACTTCTGAAGAACTAGTGAGTACCCATGAAAAAAACAATTCGTCCCACGCCAATAAAAAAATAAAGGTCGCAGTGGCGATAATTCCAGGCGCGCTGATCGGCAAAACAATACGCACAAATGCTCCCCAACGTGAGCAACCATCGATGATGGCCGCATCTTCTAATTCCCTAGGGATAGAAAGAAAGAAACCGCGCATAATCCAGATGCTGGCAGGAGTGAACAGGGAGACATACAGAAATATTTGACCATGAAAAGTATTCAACATAGGCAGGCCCCATGATTCGCCCATATTTTTGTACAGCATATACAGCGGCAAGAAAAATAACATGCCGGGTATGACCTGCGTGACCGTAATCATGATGCTGGCAGTGCTTGATCCTCTAAATTGAAAACGTGCCAGCGCATACGCGGCGCAAGTGGCAAATGCCGTCGCAAACAGTGTCGTAAGGCCGCAAATAATCAGGCTATTGCTGAAGTAATTGAGAAAATCCACGTTGATCCACATGTCGCGATAATTTTCAAAGCGGAACGCGGCATGCTGATCTAGTAGCGCACCGTTGCTAATGTCGCTGTAGTTGCGCAAGGAGGACAACACCATCCATGCAATCGGCAGTAGGCTAAGTACTACCACCAGCCAAGTGAGGCTATTGAGGGCAAGTGAAGACCGAGCTCGAGAATGAGGTTTACGCATGATTAGCCAAGCTCCGTTTAAACGAACGCATCCAAATGCCGACGAATAACAGCATGAATGCCATCATGATGAATGACACTGCAGCGCCTTGACCAAACAGCCAATAACTAAACGATTGTCTGGTTAATAGAGGCATCAAGAGGTCGCCCCATTCTCCCGGATAACCACCGCCAAACATCATGGAAACAATATTGTAAGAATAGACGTTGTCGATAATTTGAAACATGAATTGAATCACAATCACGGGTTTTAATATCGGTAGCGTGATGTGAAAAAACTGCTTGATTTTACTCACGCCGTCCAAGCTGGCCGCTTCATATGGATCTTCAGGTACGGTTTGTAATGCCGCCAAAAAGATCAACATGAGGACTGGCCAACTCCGCCAAATAGTGGGGATGACAATGGCCCAAAAGGTGTTTTCTCCCAATAACCAAAAAGGTTTTTCATCCATTAAGTGCAACCAGTCGACCAAGATAACATTGATGATTCCGACATCACGCTGCCACATAAAACCCCATAAAGTACCAACCACGTAAGACGGCACTATCCACGGTAATAGCAATAAAGTACGGGCGATATTACGCCCAGGGAAATCGCGGTTTAATAGCACCGCCACCAGTAAGCCTATCGTGATCGAGGCGATGGATACCACTAAGGTAT
>JAIELM010000262.1 GCA_019752975.1 Undibacterium sp.
TGAGAAAACCGGAGAAAATCTCTGCGTTCCTCTATTTCTCTGCGCCTCGGCGTTGAAGGGTTTTCGTTTTTCAGCCCATGTTCAAAATCTAAAAATTATCGCACTATTTAATTAGAATCGGTATTAGCTGCCAACCGTACGTAACCACGTCACCAAGGGCAATGCGTCCTTAAATCCTGCCAGTAATTTCGCCTCCACGTCTTCACCCAACATGCCGCTCAAGGGACACTCAGTCCAGACCATCATGCTTTTTAGTTTCAGATATTCGATGTGAGTATGCTCTGGATCATATCCCTTGGGTGGACGAACTAGTTTGCCTTCTTCTTGTAAATTGCCAAAGGTCGCTTTAAGCTTTTTGTTTTTTAAGAGCTGACTAAAGCCGGTCGCGTCGTTCAGTATTTGCTGCCTTATTTGTTTCAGTCGGTCAGCGGGCGGCATGTATTCTCCTGCTGCAAAAAACAAACGATTGTCCGCTCCCAATTGAAAATAATAAGCAGGTCCGCCACCTTCACTGGGTTTTTTTCTGCCGCTGGGTAAAATTGAGGCAGAGAAATTGGTTTTGTAAGGTGACTTGTCATGGCCAAAGCGAACATCGCGATTGATCCTAAATAGCGCTTTTTTAGGATCGCATTGTGCGATCTCGGGGTCATACTTACTCATCTTTTCTTTTAATCGCGTGACTAGAAGCAAAAACTCTCCGCGGAGGATATCGTAGCGGGGCTTATTCATGACAAACCAAGGGCGATTATTGTTTTCCGATAGTTCGAATAAAAAACGAGTTAGTTCAGGTATATGCATAATCCTATTTATCGTCAAATTTTTGTGGAGGGCGTTTGCCTATCAGGATTTCTAAGCTAAGTTCTTTAGATTGGCGAATCACTAGTAGTTTGGCTTTGCTATTCGGGCGCAATAAGGCGATTTGATCCATCATTTCGCGACTATTTTGAAAATTTTTTCCGTCAATCGCCGTGCAAATATCGCCGGGTTTAAGGCCGGCGTGATCGGCAGGGCCGCCAGTAACGACTCCAGCAATGATCGCACCCTTGGTGTGGGAGATATTAAAGCTCTCAGCCAACTCAGGTGTGATGTCTTCGGGACTAATCCCTAAGTAACCGCGTATGACTTGACCATCGACGATGATCGCTTCCATTACTGTCTTGATAGTAGAGACAGGAATCGCGAATCCAACTCCAGAAGAGCCACCGTTTTGCGAATAAATCGCAGAATTAATGCCCAGTAAATGCCCATGAACATCCACAAGAGCACCACCAGAATTACCTGGATTGACCGCTGCATCGGTTTGAATAAAGTTCTCGTAAGTGTTAATTCCGACGCTATTACGCCTCAATGCCGAGACTATGCCCATAGTCACCGTTTGCCCGACGCCAAAGGGGTTTCCGATTGCCAGTACAACGTCACCTACTTGCGCTTGTTCGGATGAGCCTAAGGTAATCGCGGGTAAATCTTTTAAATCGATCTGCAATACGGCTAAATCCGTATCAGGATCTCGCCCTATCACCTTTGCCTTAGCCCTTCTTCCATCTGCCAAAAAAATCTCAATCGCGTCGCTACCTTGCACTACATGGTTGTTGGTGAGGATATAGCCTTCTTGACTCATAATGACACCGGAGCCACTACTTGATGCTCGCTCTGATTTCGATTTAATACTATCGCCAAAAAAACGTTTAAAAAAAGGATCATTCAATAGCGCTTGATTCGATTCGGGCGATTTACGAATTGAGGTAATATTCACCACTGAAGGCATCGCGGCATTCGCTGCGGTGTGATAAGAGTTAGGCGCATCCATCGTATGCTGTGGCGCTTCTTTAAGCGTGGCAGAATGTAATGTGAGCTTGTGATTGGGTGAAAAACCTTGCGGCCCCCAGTCGGGGCGTAAGCTGCCAACGACAAACCAAAGTGCCAAAGCGATGGTCACTGTTTGTGTAAATAAGAGCCAAAGACGACGCATAATGAATAAGGAAAATATGTTAAACAAATCAGTGGAAAGAGAAGCGCTAGCACAATTTCTAGCGAGTGAATTACAAATTACACGCTTTCGTGATTATTGCCCAAATGGCCTTCAGGTGGAAGGCCGAAATACAATTAAACATCTGGTTACCGGCGTTACCGCTTGCCAAGCGCTTCTTGATAAGGCGGTGGAGCTCAGTGCGGATGCGATTTTAGTGCATCACGGCTATTTTTGGCGGGGTGAGGATATGCGCATTGTGACGCAAAAACAAAAGCGCCTAAAAACTTTACTTGGTAATGATATTTCCTTGTTCGCCTACCATCTGCCGCTGGACCACCATCCTGAAGTAGGTAATAACGCCCAATTGGCCAAGCTATTGAATTTAGAGGTTTGTGGACGGTTTGGTGAAGATGAGTTGGGATGGCTGGGAAAATCCGTGCAACTAAAAACTGTGGGGCAGTTAGCGCGCCTAATAGAAGAGAAACTCGAGCGCACCCCAATACTCATTGGCGATCAAAATCAGCTGTTGACAGACATTGCATGGTGCAGCGGTGCGGCGCAGAATATGTTAGGTGCAGCAATAGAGGCAGGGGCGAGCGTTTATCTAAGCGGAGAAATTTCTGAACCTACTGTTCATCTTGCCCGAGAATCGGGTGTTCCTTACCTCGCTTGCGGACATCATGCGACTGAACGCTATGGTGTACAAGCCTTAGGGCGTATGGCGGCGGAGAAATTTGGAATTTTGCATACTTTTGTGGATGTCGATAATCCTGTGTAGCCGATACCTACAGATCGGCTGAGCAACCCTATAAATCATTTGCCCTAAAAACTGCTTGCCAAGGCGAGGTAATACTTGCTATAGTTCGCCTCCCGCTAAACGGCGAGGTGAAAGAAAGGCG
>JAIELM010000042.1 GCA_019752975.1 Undibacterium sp.
AAGTACGGATGGGAAAATTTGGGTGGGCACCTCAGATGCCGGGGCATTTTATATACTACCCAAAGAATTCACTGTACACCCTCTCTTGATCAGTACAACGAAAGGATCACAAGCTAAAGCGAGCGCTGATTATGTTGCAAAATTTTATGAAGTATCAAAAAATATTATGCTCATGGGTTCTCACTATACGGGCATGGTGATCATAGACACGTCTACACTAACGACCAAGCGCGTACTGCATGATGCCAATCGCAGTAGTAGCTTAACGGACGACTGGGTGAATAATTTTTTACTCGATAAATCTGGCATCCTTTGGCTTAGCAGTCTTAAAAGCATCAGTCACTATACGCCTTCCAATGTCGGCATATTTAATGTTTTTGGTGGTATCAATCAATCAAACAACTTACGTGGCAGCGACATTTACACTTTATTGGAAACCAAGGATGAAGATTTATGGCTAGGCTCGGTTGCTAATGGCATCGGAATACTACGTAGCGGCAGTGATCGTTTTTCTTTTATCGACGTCAATGATGATAAGCCGTTAGAAGCTCTACCCAAAGCACCTATCCTTTCTCTACTCCAAGTGAGCGATGGTGCCATATATATCGGCTGTTATCGTGGGCTTTACCAAAGCGATAGCAAAGCAAATAAAATTACGCGCGTTAATTTATCGCCGCGCAATCCCGAATTGCGCGTGACTAGCTTAATGCAAGAAGGCGATCAACTTTTTATTGGCGGTGCGTTTGGAATATGGGAAAAAAATCTAGCGGAAAAAAATGAAATCGCGACTAGACCTCTTTGGGCTAAACCACTTGAAGACAAAGACATACGGCAAATGACCAAAGCACCCGACGGCGCAATATGGATAGCGACGGAGCATGACGGTATTATTCGGATTGATAGAGAGCGTAATCAAAGTCAACAATTTTTGCCGGATAATACCAAGCCCTATACTCTCTCACATCGTGCTATCGCCGCCATGCTGTTTGATTCGCGCGGTTGGTTGTGGATTACGACAGAAAGCGGCGGCATTAATCTCTTGCGTCAGACTCATGCGCAAAGCGACTGGCATTTTGAACACTTAGGAAAAGCAGAAGGCCTACCTCACGATACCACCAATAAAGTGCTCGAAGATAATCAAGGAAAAATCTGGGTAAGCACCGATGCAAGTCTAGCCAAAATAGATCCTACCACTTTACAAATTACTCCCATAGCAAAAGCCGAAGGGGTCGCCATGAGCGGTTATTGGAGTGGCTCTGGAAGCAAAACCAAGGGAGGTGAACTGATATTTGGTGGCATGGGAGGTATCACCGTTTTGCGTCCAGAACTTATACAAAGTGTTCAATTTCAAGCGCCCATTGTCGCCACCCATATCCAAGTCGGTGGCAAGCTTATCGCCAATAATCATGAAAAATATATAGGTTCAAATGCAGAAGACCTCATTATTCCTTCCAATACCAATAGCTTTAGCGTGGAATTTGCCGTACTTGATTTTGCTGCGCCAGAAAAAAATCGTTATGCTTATCGCCTAGAAGGCTATGATAAAGATTGGCAAGAAACCGATGCTGGGCACCGTGTCGCTGCCTATACCAATCTCTCTCCAGGCAAGTATTACTTACATCTACGCGGTTCCAATCACACAGGCACATGGTCGTCACAAGAACTTATTTTATCGATACAAGTTTTACCCGCATGGTATCAAACATGGTGGGCCTATCTTCTCTACGGCTTATGTATTATGGCCACGTTTGGCTTAGCACTACAATGGCGACTCTGGCGCGTCAATGCTAAAAACGCCGTCTTAGAATCATTAGTCAAAGAACGCACTAGGGAGCTTGAACTGTCGCACCAAATGTTAGAACGCCAAAGTCTCAGCGATCACTTAACCGGATTACCCAATCGACGCTATCTTAACCGTTGCATTTTAGAAGATATCGCCCAAGTCAAACGCGCGTATCAAACCCGAGATAAAAACGCTTCCGCCCCCCATTTACTCAACATTAACCTCGTTTTTATCATGGTTGATATCGACCATTTTAAAGCCGTCAACGACGATTTTGGGCACAATGCGGGAGATGCCGTTTTAGTGCAAACCGCCGCCATTTTAAGGGACAGTATCCGCGAATCTGATAGTATCATCCGGTGGGGAGGAGAAGAATTTCTCATCCTCGCCAGACACACTAACTATGACGAAACCGAGATACTCGTAGAGCGGATACGATGCCGTATAGCAGAGCATCACTTTAACTTACCAGACGGCGATTCCATCCGTAAAACCTGCTCGCTGGGATTAAGCAGCTATCCTTTTGTTCCGACCAATCCTGATATTTTCACCTGGGAGCAAGTCATCGATATTGCCGACCAGTGCCTATATGCAGCTAAACATGGCGGACGTAATGCATGGGTAGGACTATCGCTGCATCCAGGAGAATTATTACAAAGAAAAATTAGCGACGTCAGTTTTGAAATCAAAACTCAAATTGAACTAGGCCATATTACCGTTAAAACCTCACTGCCCGACCACGTCAAATTAGATTGGTCGCATGGAAGGTCTAAGTAAGGGCTGACACGCGCACCCAGCCATTCATCCATTTACACTCTGGCGCTTGATGTCAAACAGCGTGGAAACATTTTCGTTATAAGCTGACGGAGTTGGGGTTGTCTTACGCTCTCGAAGAAAGCCGAACTGTGGTGTTACCGCAGTTCAGGTTTTAATCCATTTTGTCTCGCAAGTATTTGCGCATGTTCAGTTAGGTCGGCCGGTTTGTAAAGACGTTTTGCGCTTGCCGGATCGGCGCCCAGAAAATTGTTATTCTTCCAGTTGGTGGCAGGTCGGATCGGGCGTGGAACAAAGCCGC
>JAIELM010000555.1 GCA_019752975.1 Undibacterium sp.
GGTGTTGAAAACAGTCCAGGCTTGTCGCACATGCCTTTCAACGCTCACTGCGAGGCTCCAATAATTAGATTTGCTTACTATTCTCTACTTAAACTGGATAAAAGTGGTAAAACGCTATTCGGCGCGATAGATCAGAGTGTGGTGGAACTTTCCTGATTTTGTGTGATTACTCCGGTCGGCAGCGACAAGCCTAGAGTAAACTCCACTAAATCTATATACTACGCACGATATATCAATCAAATATTGACCTCCAATTATCATATATGAACCTTCATCAACTCCGTTTTGTCCGAGAAGCGGTCAGGCAAAATTTCAATCTGACCGAAGCGGCTAAGGCGCTTTTTACTTCTCAGCCAGGAGTGTCTAAAGCGATTATTGAATTAGAAGAAGAGCTGGGTATCGATATTTTTGCCCGTCATGGCAAGCGTATACGCGGCTTAACTGAGCCGGGGCGGGCAGTCCTGAAGTCAGTAGAAATGATTATGCAGGAGATCGATGGTCTCAAGCGCATAGGGAAAGAATTTGCGGCGCAAGATAGCGGCAGTTTTACCATCGCTACTACGCATACTCAAGCTCGCTATGCTTTGCCCAAGATCGTGCAAGCTTTTATGCAAAAATATCCCAAGGTGCGACTTTCGTTGTTACAGGGAAGTCCCAAACAAATCGCTGATATGGTACTAAAGGATCAGGCGGATATTGCGATTGCGACCGAAGCGATTACCAGTATTCACGGCCTAGTCTCTATGCCTTGTTATCAATGGGAACATGTGGTGGTGGCTGCGCACGATCATCCTTTGATGAGGGTGAAGAGTATTAGCTTGGAGGAAATCGCGCGTTATCCCTTAATCACCTACGACGCTGCATTCGCGGGGCGTAGCAAGATAGATCTCGCCTTTGAAGTGCGTCATTTAAAGCCGGACGTGTTATTGGAAGCGATTGATGCAGATGTGATTAAGACCTACGTGGAGTTGGGCATGGGTGTGGGTATTATCGCTGGCATGGCCTACGATGCTGAACGTGATGTGAATCTGCGAGCGATTCCAGTGGGGCATTTATTTGGGATGAATGTTTCGCGTGTGGCGCTAAGGCAGGGTGCATATTTGCGCACCTATATGTATAGTTTTATAGAATTATTGTCCCCTACAATGAATCGTAAATTGATAGATCAAGTGATGCAGGGCGGTAAAGATAATTACGACCTGTAGTAGTGAGCAATCCAATTGGAAGAATAAAATGACACAAGAAGTAATGACTAGCTATTATGCGCAACTGGCCGATAGCTACGACGATATTGAGCTAATGCCCGAGCGCGAAGAAGATTTAGAGGAAGTCGCTGAGCAAGTGGCAATCGCCTTGGCAAATCATACTGTGTTGGAGCTCGGTTGCGGTACCGGTTTTTGGACCGAGATCATCGCACAGAGCGCAACATCAGTGTTGGCCACCGATATTAATGAGGTGATGATAGCGCGCGCTCAGAAAAAATTCGATAGCGATGCCAAGGTGCAATTTGATATCGCTGACTGGACTGATTTTAGTCGCCCAGCGGAAGAGAAATATACCGCCTGCTTCGCCGGATTTATGTGGTCGCATGTTAAACGCGAGGAGTACAAGACGGTTCTGGAAAATATACGCAAGACCATGGGTGCTGGTAGTCTGTTGGTGTTGGTCGATGACAATGAAATGGAAGAGGGTGGATTGCCGATTGCCCGCACTGATGCCGAGGGTAATACATTTCAACCGCGCGAACAAAAAGATGGTACTCGGGTGCAGATTTTGAAAAACTATCCGACCGACAGTTTTTTGCGTAAGCGCTTTGCTTTAGTCGCCCGGGACATTCGAGTCAGTCGGAATGAGTTTTTTTGGATGTTAACTTGTGTTCTAAAGTAATTGCCTAAAAAAGAGGCGAAATAGCGTGATTTTTGACAAATAATCATAAAAAAACCAATAAATTGAACAAGCCCCAACAAAAAATTTACTTTGTTGCGAATTTGTGCGTATAATCAAACTTATCGTTGAGATTCTAGGTGGTAGTGCAGTATCAGTCTGTCATTTCTTACTTGGTTGAAACGATTTATCGGGCAAAATGCCCACATTAACTGAAATAGGAAATTGTAATGGCAACAGGTATTGTAAAGTGGTTTAATGATTCTAAAGGTTTTGGCTTCATTACCCCTGACGAAGGCGGCGAAGATTTGTTCGCTCATTTCTCAGCAATCGTATCAGCTGGCTTCAAGTCTTTGAAAGAAAACCAACGCGTTTCTTTCGACGTAACTACAGGCCCTAAAGGTAAGCAAGCATCAAACATCCAAGCTATCTAATCGATGGTTTGAATGGATGAAGCGATAAAGCTTAGTCTTTAAAAAAACCCGGCTTAGGCTGGGTTTTTTTTCGCCATTTTTCCAGCATCTTGTTAGTGGGGATGTAGAGTCACAAACTATACTGTGCTATTTAGTACCCCCGCTTTTGCAGGAAAAACGGGTCAAAAAATAGTGACTAGGATTTTAGACCTTGTTGCCAGTAATTAGGCTTGCTATAAGACGCCCGTAAAAAATCCACAAAAGCACGTATCCGTAAAGGTAGATGACGGCGTTGCGCAAAGATCGCGTAGATGTCATTACCTGGTGCATTAAATTCATCGAGCACCGTGACTAGCTTGCCGGACTCAATTTCTGTACCGACTTCCCACATAGAGCGCCAAGCCAAGCCTTTGCCATCCAATGCCCAGTCGTGCAATACCGCGCCATCATTGCACACCATATTGCCTTCAACTTTACGCAAAATGTTTTTTCCGTTTTCTCTAAATGTCCAACCCCGTTGACTTCCGTCACTGCTAAAGGTGAGGCAGTTATGCTTA
>JAIELM010000210.1 GCA_019752975.1 Undibacterium sp.
TGCCTTAAAGCCGATGGAGTAGGTCATGCAGTCACCTAAGGCTACGCCGTCGTGTGCGTAGTGTGGTGGCAAGTACAGCATGTCGCCCGCTTCTAGGACGTATTCCTCTTCACACTTAAAATTGCGCAATATCTTTAAAGGCATACCCTCTAATAGGCTTAAGTCTTTCTGCGCGCTAATTTGCCAGCGTCTTTGCCCGTGAGCTTGCAATAAGAATACGTCGTAAGAATCAAAATGAGGGCCAACACCGCCACCTTCACGGGCATAGCTAATCATCAAATCATCAAGTCTAGCATCTGGTATAAAACGAAATTGGCGCAGTAGTGCATCAGCCGCTCTATGGCGTAAATTAACCCCTTGAATGAGTAGAGTCCAATCCTTTTTTTGCTTAACCGGAATTTTACTAATTGGACCATTCGCCATGTCCCAATGTTGGTCGAAGCGACAAATTAGCCGTGATTCAACCTCTTCTCGGCTCGCCAACTCAAATAGCTCTTCGGCACTGAGTAAGGGAGTAAAGTTCGGAATGGCTTGGCGTATCAATAATGGCTTCTTCTGCCAGTATTCAGCAAAAAAGAGTTCAGTGCTGATACCGCCGAGTAAACTAAATACAGGTGAGGATTTTTTCATGGAGGACTCGTCAAAAAGCAAAAGTTCCAGCAGGATAAATCATAGTGAGCAACGACAGGAAGGTATAATTGCGGATAGCGCAAAAAAGATTGAAATTTTTAAGGTTTTTAAGGAATATAAGTATGAAAATTGCCAAAAATACCGTGGTGACGGTGGAATATAGTTTATCCGACGCACAGGACAATTTGATTGAAGATGGCCAAGAGCCTATGGTGTATCTACATGGAGGCTATGAAGGTACCTTACCTAAGATCGAAGAGGCTTTGGATGGTAAGGAAGTCGGTTATCGTGAAGTGTTACATGTCGAACCAGAAGATGCGTTTGGTGACTATGACGCCGAGTTAGTCAAAATGGAAGAGCGTAGTAATCTACCCACGCCTATCGAAGTTGGCATGCAGTTCGAAGGTACACCAGAAGAAAATGACGATGGCGATGCCATCATCTTTACCGTTACCGATGTGGTCGAAGATAAAGTCGTATTAGACGGTAATCACCCATTAGCCGGTATTGCCTTACGTTTTAATTTGCATGTTGTAGAGGTAAGAGTCGCCACCGATGAAGAGATCGCCCATGGGCATGTGCATGGAGGTTTCGGGCATGATGACGACGCGGATGAGGATGATGAATACCGTAGTTATCCTTTGCATTAAGAAGAGACTTATTAAGCAGAGATTTTCCAATCAGCATTTCAAGTTGTGATGTTATTACTTCCCATGTTGAAGTAGCGCGCTTAGCTTGAGCTATCCGCGATTGGCGATGGTTTTTAAACGATATAAAGCCTCGAGTGCTTCTCTAGGGGTCATGGAATCTGGGTCTATCTGATCGAATGCTTCAACTAAGGCAGAATCTTCCGGTATTGTTGGAATCGGGTTTGGCTCAACTTCTATACTGGCCGTACTAGAGGAGAATAAATCAAATTGAGGCGTAGGTTGTAAAGAATGTGCCTCTAAATCGGCTAAGTGCTTACGCGCTGCGCGGATGACCGGTTGAGGAATGCCGGCCAATTGCGCTACTTGTAGGCCGTAACTTTGTGAGGCTGGACCTGCTTGTACTGCGTGCAGGAAAACGATATCTTCTTTGTGTTCTATGGCGGAGAGGTGGACGTTTTCCGCGCTAGGATGAAGCTCGGGTAATTGGGTTAGTTCGAAATAGTGTGTAGCAAATAAGGTGTAGCTTTTTGAAACCATGATGAGATGGCGGGCGATTGCCCATGCCAATGCTAATCCATCAAAGGTGGAAGTGCCGCGACCTACTTCGTCCATCAATACTAAGGAGTGCTCGGTGGCGCCATGTAGGATGGCGGCTGATTCGGTCATCTCTACCATGAAGGTTGAGCGTCCACCAGCCAAATCGTCGGCCGCACCGATGCGGGTGAAGATGCGGTCAATCGGGCCGATTGTGGCTTGGGTAGCGGGAACATAACTGCCAACATACGCCAACAGAGTAATCAGCGCCGTCTGGCGCATGAAGGTGGACTTGCCGCCCATATTGGGGCCGGTAATCAGCAGACATTTTTTTTCGTCCGAGAGCGCACTATCATTGGGGATGAAGCGTTCGATTTGGTTTTCAACCACAGGATGGCGACCTTGCACGATGCGAAGCATCGGTTCGCTAACGAGCTGAGGTGCGCACCAATTGTTCCTTAATGCGTGCTCTGCCAAACTCACCAAGGTATCAATTTGAGCTAGGGCGTGGGCGATACTTTGCAGCCTGGCGATGTGTGGCAATAGGTCTTGCAATAGTTTTTCATAGAGGACTTTTTCACGTACCAGCGCACGTTCTTGGGCTGAAAGTGCTTTGTCCTCAAAGGCTTTTAGTTCTGGCGTAATATAGCGTTCGCAATTTTTTAGTGTTTGGCGACGACGATAATTATCGGGTACTTTATCGGTTTGCCCATTGCTCACTTCGATGTAAAAACCATGAACGCGATTGTATTCGACGCGTAAGTTGGCGATCCCGGTACGGGTGCGCTCGGAGGTTTCTAGGTCGATTAAGAACTGCCCAGCGTTTTCGGATAGGGCGCGTAGCTCATCGAGTTCGGCATCAATGCCCTTGGCCATGACGCCGCCATCACGTACCATGGTTGCTGGCTGTTCGATTAACGCGCGTTGCAATAAATCGAGGCAATCATCTGGCGTAGCGAGTTGTTCTAGCGTGCTTGCTAGCAAAGCGGGTGTGCCATTTTGCAAGCACAATGCGACATAAGAG
>JAIELM010000316.1 GCA_019752975.1 Undibacterium sp.
GTGGCAAAACCACGGTATTAAAGCGACGTTTTAAGGCGCTCGATAATTCATTTACGCCGCGATCACGATCATTGGCGGTGGCGATGATGTTGAAGCCTTTATTAGCTTGAATGTAATCGTCTAGCTCAGCAATCGGTAAGAATTTTTCGGAAAGCAAACTGATAAAGCTGTCTTGTACTTCGGCAGGAATGCGTGTCAGTTCTTCGACCCTTGCGATTTTTCCTTGTTGCATGGCCCGCATAATCGGACTGGCGACAACCGCTTCCATGCTCGGTCCTTTAGCTAGGAGTTGCGCGTAATTCCAGCCATAACGTATGCTTTCTTCGGAAGTGCCGGCGGTGCCTTGCACGATTAAATTGGAATTGCCACAGATGGCCGCTGCCAGATGCTCGGAAACCCAAGATTTGGCTGTGCCTGGCACGCCCAATAATAAAAGTGCGCGATCAGTTGCCAGCGTCGAGATGGCGATCAGTTGCCAGCGTCGAGATGGCGATTTCTATGATGCGACGATTGCCTATATATTTCGCGCTGATCTCAACACCATTGTCTAGCGTGCCACCTAGTAGATAGGTCGACACAGCCCAGGGCGATAGTTGCCAATTGGGTGGACGTTGGCGTTGATCGACTTCTTTCAGCGCTGCCAGTTCGTGCGCGTATTGTTGTTCTGCTTGCTGGCGTATCACTTGCCCGGTGCTTGCTTGCGTCATGTCTAGGTCTCCATAAAACTGTGTTTAAGTTGGTGGCGAAATTGTAAGGTGTCGCGAAATTCATGAACCGCTTCACGCCAGAACGACCAGTGTTCCCAGTCGTCGGCAGGCCAGGATTGCGCTATATAAGTCAAATCACTGACATCTAACCAATAGGCGATTTGTTTTAAATGCTGTCGTAAATCCCATACTGTTTGCTTGCTGTGTGCGATTTGCCTTTGTACATGCTTGAGCCAGGCATGCGAGAGCTCGGCAGATACGGAAGTGGCGCGTTCGGATGCTGCGCTTTGTTGTTGGCTCCAAGCGTAGAGTATCTGAAGATCTTGGCGTGAAAAATTATTCATGCAAGCAATCAATAGTTTGTCTTGCATTGCTGGCGCTAAATCTCGCAATCGCCTTACTAGCGCTTGGATGAGATTGAGATCAACATGAATTTTGTCTTTGCTGATGTGCTCAATCAACAGCGCGATCCAATCGGCATAAATTGGATCTGTGCTTGCATCTATCGTTTGTTCTGCTATTGAACTTAGCATACCGTGAAGCAAGGCGTCTTTAAATTCATGTTGCGATAGTAGTTGTAGAATTTGTGTTGGTGTTAGTTGCCAAGTCGCGACCCAATGTTGGGCGGGAGTGCTGCGCATTAAGTCACGTAGCCAAGCTGCTTTTTCGCCTAAACCCACATAGGTTTGTAATCCTATGCCATCACGCTTCATACTCCTGTCTACGTTTTCCGGTAATTTGATCTGCAAAGTCGCCTGTGCGTTATTCGCGCCAAGTTTGGCGAGAAAAGAACCTAAAGCGGCATTTATACCAGTCGATTTCTCTATTGTAAAAATGTGGCTCAAACGTTCTTGACAGCGATGGATTAATTGCGAATCAGGTAATCGACGTAACAATTCCTGGGCCACAGCCCTTACTTCTTTGCGTTTATCATCTAGGGCAAGCTCTAAAAAATCTTCATCGGTATTGGATAAAGCGGTATGCAGACACGCGAGTAAAGCAGCACGATTTTCGGGAGATTCGTTGGTCCAGTCTTGTTGCAATAATTCGCGGGCGTGTTGTGGATTACGCAGTCGTAAACGACGCAAAATTTCTTCACGTTGTTGTGTGCTTGCCAGATGCCATTGCTCGGTCAGTGTTTCATCGGACACGTGATCATCGGTAGTTACGGTGTATTGCGTACGCCATTCAGGATGCTGTTGCACTAACCAGTGGCCGCGTTCCCCAAGCAAGGGTTGGAGTAGTTTTTGTAAGGATAAAGCTTTGTTGGCTTTATTTAATAATGGAACCAGAAAACGTGCTGGCAAAGTGGCGTTTCTGGCGTGCGCATGCTGTAACCATGGGACTAATAATTCAGCATGAATGTCTCGCAAAATTAAATGTAAAAGTTC
Source organism: Undibacterium sp. (assembly GCA_019752975.1). Lineage (GTDB taxonomy): Bacteria > Pseudomonadota > Gammaproteobacteria > Burkholderiales > Burkholderiaceae_D > Undibacterium. Next base: position 2,099 of record JAIELM010000316.1, read on the forward strand.
TTGCGCGGCTAACGGACAGTGTGCAATTTTCTCGTTCTGAGTTGATGACCTAGACGCTAATTTTTCAGCTCCGACATTGCTGCATAAGTCGGGTGTGTAGCCAGCTCGTAACCACAAATCATTCGCTGCAATCGCTTGCCATAATCGTAAATTTGGCATGGCTGCATTGCGCAATAAAGCGTTGAGTTCGGATGCGCTACTCAATTCATCCTGTTGCGGATGAACCGCAGAACGTGAAGTCCCGATCAGTACAGCTTTATGAATTTTTTCTGGAAGTTGCATAGTCATAGTCTTATTCCGTATCGAAACTATGGATTTGCTGATGTGCCGGCAACCCCGCTGCTGCTAACACACTGAGTGGCATCAATTCAAGGCCATTCCAGAGACCAAAAAGTGTGCAGGCTTCGCCACCAGTTAAAGCGTGTAAATGCCAGGCATGTTTGAATTGAGGTGCAATCTTAATTTGCAGATTCTCAGACGTAACGAGCGCACATTCTGGTGCCGTGCTCATCGTCAAATGTGAACGTACATTGCTGAGTACCAGTGGTAGTGCATCGACAAATGGATTGGCCGCTAACTGTTCAGAAAACCATTGTAATTGATCTGAAAATGTGGGTTCCTTTCGTTTGCATGATTGATCTTCTACACGCGTTAATTCACCTTCAACTTGCGCCCGTAATGGCGTAGCGGAGGGATAAAAGTGTAGGCGTCCTTGATACAAACTGCCCGTGAGATA
>JAIELM010000330.1 GCA_019752975.1 Undibacterium sp.
AACAAAAGGGGTATGATTGGTCGGAAGTCATTGCATCAAATTGACAATTTACGTAAAGCAGCACATACGAGAAATCAAAATATAAGTGTCTTTAAGCAATTCGTGATATTCTGCAAAGTTTATTTCATTTTGTTCTTTCAAGACTTTTTCGGTGCTTTCCTGCGCAGAAGCCGCGCGCTCAAGCTCTTTCCTTGTCGATTCAAGCTCTTTGCTCTGAAGGACGATAGTAAGCAGCAAAGCGATCAGGCCCAAGAAGCTCAAAATTGGATTCAGTGTCCCCCCCAAAAAGTCACCGAATGTTCCCCAGTCTGATTGCGCTTGACTTAACGCACCATGAAATTTCGAAAAATATATGACAAAAACGCACACTACAACTACTGACGCGATTGCAAGTATCCATGCTAACCACTTAAATAGTCTAGCTGGCGTTAATGTCTCGAATTTCTGCTCGAGAGTTTGATTACTCATACGACCTCAATAGGGGGCATAACGTCTAAATTGAAGGGCGCGGAAACACAACGCGTCCCGCTCGAATGAATTGTTGTGCATCATCACCGCAACTTTTTCCCGAAGTTTCGCAATTCATCAAGGCGTGGTTTCACATCTTTTCCTTCTGGATTTAAAAGCCCGAACGAACCGCTATAAATTAACACTAGGTCGTGATCACCTGGAAAAAAGACATACTCCACTCCGGCAAGCAATCCAAGACTACAGTTCCCAATTCCGTATGGAACGTCCCTAACGATACCAGAAGGTGGCGGGGAACCTTTGTAGATTTCCCTCACTTCAAATTTTGCCTCAACTACTTCTGTCACTTCAGACAGGTTTTCTGGATTAGAAAATTTTGCCACCTTCGTTTCAGAAACTCTTGCACGGAAAACTGAGCGCGCCTTCACAAAGAGTTCCTCGTCAGTGAGTTTTACGGATGACGAACATGCCTCCGATAGTGGCGCAATCACAAGAATAACAAGGCCGAGCAGAAATTTTTTCATGATGCACAACAAATAGCGTTTATCCGCCGCACCGGAAACGCAAAATAAAAATCCGCGCTCATTGCGGCGGATAAACCTTGTTGGACTGAACCGACGACGAGTCGTTTGATTAAGGGGATTGTATGCGAATAGAACGCTTGATTGCTAGTAGATTAGCAAAATGATGTTTTAACTTATGGCGTAGCGTGGTTGTTTGGGCGATCGATGATGATGCTCGTCTTTCTTTTTGGACGGGTTTTATTGGTGTTTTTGGGCTAGTGTGCGAGCCAAGCCTAAGTTCGCGTAAGAACCCATTTTGAATCGCAGCCGTTTTGCACATCGACTTGATCATGGCGGTGTCCCTGTTGTTAAAGTATGCCGAGAATTCACTGCCGCGATCACCTCAATCACTACCATCTTTCCATGACCGCAGTGCGGGCAAGGAAGTACATCAACTTGACTCACCCGCAGCGTAATCAAAGGTGTTAGCTTCAATTGATCGTATAAGTTTCTGATTTTCTATCTCATCCTCGTTCCAATGGATCAACTCGGTTAGTCACCACATGTTAATGGAAAATCATCTCAATCTGACCCGTTTGATTTTTGATTTTGTTAGGCCGCATTGGTTGAAGGCTCGTATGCAACTTTGAACCGCTCACAAGCAACGAGCATGTTCTCGCTGAACTCGCGGCCTGCTCCGGCGCATTCGCGAGTGAAGTACTGTCTATGTGCCTCTCGCCAGAACGACAACGAGCCATCCCCTTCGCCTTCAATGGCCGCAAACTCGGAACTGACTTCGCTAAAAGGCACAACCTCAACTGATTCGGTTTCAATGATGCACAGCGGGCTACCCGCCCAGTTCGTGACGACGCTGAGATCGCCCGGGATAGGAATTCGCTTCCCTTCACCTTCGTAGGACCATACCGACCCCGCTGTTGCGCGCTTAGTGCCCCGAAGCACGAGTTCGGCAAGCTCATTCGCCAGAGCCTCACTATCGCCGAAGACGCACACCTCGTAGAAGCGGGCAGCGTCCACGCCGCCGATGGAATTGGCGAAAGCACTCCAGAAGTCAGCCAGATGCGCAGGTATATGTGTAGTCATGCTTGTGCGGCCTTAACGCAAAAATGATGGGATCGCCATCAGTGGATTATGTAGGCATAAATTCGTCATTGCGATTCCCAACCGATTGTCCTGTTAGCGATGCATAATTTTTTCTGCAATTTCTTGCGCTCTTTGAATTGAAATTCCATGATGAAAGTCAATTGAGAGTGGATGATCAGTTTCCTCTAGTTCGATGAAGGGCCGATTATTCTCTGCGCGAGGATGAACCTGAGTTTTAAGCGCATATGTATTTTTGTAATAGCCTAGGTAGTTACAGAACCATCCAAAATATTGAACTGTCGTGTCAGGTGAGTCATACGTTTCAACATAGCGGTCATAGTTTGCCTTGCTCAATGAAACCCAAACACCCCAAATAAATGGTTCCGTCACACCAAGAATTGGTATTTCGAGACAAACACGAATAAAGTAATGCATTCCATCTTCATCTTCATACCAGCAAAGGTCGTCAGTGAGTCTTCCTGCCTCCTGAGTTTCTTTTGACTGTTCTAAATATGGATCGGGTGCACGACACGCAAAGCTAGGCGATCCCTCGTGAATCTCATCACATGATGAACATTTGAAGCTAAAAATACCGGCCATTTCTTGATCGCTAACGTGATTTAATTTTACAATTTGTCAAAGATAACCGACTTCCTAAGAAAATACAATTTGTTTTAACTCTCTTGAAACCCGCATGGTGCTTGATTGAAAATCGTTATGCTGCATAAACCTGAGGTATAACCGAATCGACAAAAAGTGC
>JAIELM010000380.1 GCA_019752975.1 Undibacterium sp.
GATGCGCATTTTTATACTGAAGTGCGTTACAAGGGAACTAAGACGGTTGCCGTGTCATCAGACTTTGGCGAAATGGTCAAATTCGGCGATATTTGGATGGCGCCAAAGCAGGGCACGGATGCCGCGTTAGCGATGGCGATGGGGCATGTGATACTCAAAGAATTTCATTTAAGTGGCAAGTCCGCTTACTTTAAAAACTATGTGAAGCACTATACCGATTTACCTATGTTGGTGAAGTTGGTCGAGAAAAACGGCCTGTTTGTGCCGGATCAAATGCTGCGTGTTTCGCAACTAAAAAATAATTTAAATGAAGCCAATAATCCAGAATGGAAAACCTTAGCGATAGATGAAAGTACGGGAGAAATCGTCTCGCCGAATGGTTCTATCGGTTATCGCTGGGGCGAAAAAGAAGAAAAAATTGGTCGTTGGAATTTAGAGAGTAAAGACGGCGATACGGGTCGTGAAATTGATCCGCAATTAAGCCTAGTGGCTAAGCACGATCAAGTGGTGGCGGTTGGGTTTAATTATTTTGGTGGCAGTGACGCCAACGATATGTTGCTGCGCAATGTCCCTGTGCGTCAATTGACACTAGCCGATGGCTCACAAGTCCTAGTCGCCACGGTATACGATTTAACGTTGGCGAACTACGGCGTCGATCAAGGCTTAGGTGGTGCAGTCGCTACGAGTTATGACGACGATATTCCCTACACCCCAGCATGGCAAGAAAAACACACCAGCGTCAAGCGAGATTTGGTAATTCAAGTAGCGCGTGAATTTGCCCAAAACGCCCACGACACTGAAGGTAAAAGCATGGTCATTGTTGGGGCTGCATTAAATCATTGGTACCACAACGATATGATTTATCGCGGCATCATCAATATGCTCATGATGTGTGGTTGTGTAGGCAAATCCGGTGGTGGTTGGGCGCATTATGTGGGCCAGGAAAAACTACGTCCGCAATTTGGCTGGGCGCCTTTGGCGTTCGCCTCGGACTGGACACGTCCACCTCGTCAAATGAATGGTACTAGCTTTTTTTATGCGCATACCAGTCAATGGCGGCATGAAAAATTGCATGTAGATGAGATCATTTCTCCTACCGCAGATAAGTCAAAAATCAGTCACATGAGCATGATTGATTTGAATGCAAAATCTGAGCGCATGGGCTGGCTTCCTTCCGTGCCACAATTAGAAACCAATCCCCTAGATGTCTGTGATGCTGCGGTGGCTAGTGGGCTTACGCCACAAGAATATCTTAAAAATAGTTTGAAATCAGGCGCAGTGAATATGAGTTGCGACGATCCTGATAATCCTAAAAATTTCCCGCGCAATATGTTTGTATGGCGCTCGAATATTTTGGGTAGTTCAGGTAAGGGACATGAGTACTTTTTAAAATATTTACTCGGTACTCAGAACGCTTTATTTGATGATCCTGATGAAGCGGTGAAACCATCGGAAGTTAAATTTAGAGAAGAAGCCGCCGAAGGGAAACTCGATTTATTAACAGTACTAGATTTTCGTATGAGCACCACTTGCTTGTATGGTGACATCGTGCTGCCGACTGCGACTTGGTATGAAAAAGACGATCTCAATACCTCGGACATGCATCCCTTTATTCATCCACTGTCCGAAGCAGTGCAGCCTTTGTGGGAGAGTAAAACCGATTGGGAAATTTATAAAGGTATCGCCAAAAAATTCACCGAAATCGGCGGTGAGTATTTAGGCACACGTCAAGACATCGTACTCCAACCCTTGATGCACGATACCCCAGGTGAATTGGGTCAAGCGTTTGAACCTAAAGACTGGAAGAAAGGCGAGTGTGATCTTATCCCTGGTAAGACTGCACCCAATTTCATCGTGGTCGAACGTAACTACAAGGATATCTACAAAAAATTCACCTCCATAGGGCCGCTCTTAGACAAGCTAGGCAATGGTGGTAAGGGCATCAATTGGAATACCGAACATGAAGTGAAAGAGATAGGTAGCATCACCAAGGTTGTCACTGAAGAAGGCGTATCAAAAGGTCGCCCACGTTTAGAAACGGCGATTGATGCTTGCGAGATGATACTTACTTTTGCACCCGAAACCAACGGTCATGTCTCGGTCAAAGCATGGGAGGCTCTGGGTAAAATCACGGGGCGCGATCACACCCATTTAGCGGTAGGACGTGAGCATGACAAATTACGTTTTAGAGACGTACAAGCGCAGCCACGTAAGATCATTTCTGCGCCAACTTGGTCGGGTCTGGAGTCAGAAGAAGTCAGTTACAACGCGGGTTACACCAATGTGCATGAGCTCATCCCTTGGCGCACTTTGACCGGTCGCCAGCAGTTCTATCAAGATCATCGTTGGATGTTGGATTTTGGTGAAGGGCTGTGTGTGTATAAGCCAACGATTGATACAAAAACCGTTGCGCCTATGCTGAATAAATCGCCCAATGGTGAGAAAGAAATCGTCTTAAATTTCATCACACCACATCAAAAATGGGGCATACATTCTACCTACTCTGACAATCTGCGCATGTTAACTTTAAGTCGTGGCGGCCCGCATGTTTGGGTGTCGGAAGCTGAAGCCAAAGAAGCCGGATTAGTCGATAACGATTGGGTCGAAGTCTTTAATAGCAATGGCACTTTAACGGCGCGGGTCGTGGTCAGTCAGCGTGTGCCTAAAGGCATGTGTTTGATGTATCACGCGCAGGAAAAAATTATTAATACCCCAGGCGCAGAATTATCCCGTAAACGCGGTGGTATTCATAATTCAGTGACCAGAGCCGTTTTAAAACCGACCCACATGATCGGCGGCTATGCGCAATTAGCTTACGGCTTTAATT
>JAIELM010000116.1 GCA_019752975.1 Undibacterium sp.
CTCGTCTCGGTTGAGTTACAATAACTTTATAATTTGTTTTATGTTGAAGATATTGAGGAACTACTTGCCGCAAGCCCGAATGACAAAGTGCGAATTGGTGATCAGCTTTTCGCCGTTCGTATTGCATATCAGTTGCCAGTCACGATAAAAAATGGAGATAAGGGCGAAACAGAAGAAGCTTTGCCGAGCACTTTTGAAGATGCTCTTGCTTTTGAAAATCTTGAGTTCTTTGGGAAACTCGAAGGCAACGGTTTGGCTCGAAAATTTCGCGATGCAATTGCGAACTGCAAGGGTGTCGAAGCTATTGGATTGGAGATGTTCAATGCGTTAAAGGGCGGCAGCAAGGCAGAGTTTTCACTTGACATCATTTGGAGTAAGGAATTTGGTGATCTCAAATGTCCAACATACATCGGCGAAGGGCTTAAGTGGCTTGAGGATCGCCTTATCAATAAGCGGAAGGAAGTGGTTGCGTTGCCCACTGAAGTGATTGGAGGCCCCACATGAGTGCCGAGCCAACCCAAAAGGAAAATGGCATTGATGACGGAGTCGACAATCAAATATATGCATGCCTCAACCTTACCGAGCCCAAGAGCTTCTTTCTGTATGCTGGTGCTGGGTCTGGAAAAACACGATCCTTGGTCAATGCAATTGACCGCGTTCGCAAAGAGTACCGAAGACAACTTTTGCTTAAAGGGCAGCGTATCGCTGTAATTACGTACACAAATGCAGCATGCGATGAAATAAAAAAACGGCTTGAATTTGACCCACTGGTGGAGGTCTCGACAATCCACTCCTTTGCATGGTCACTGATCGGCGGGTATGACACTGATATTCGGGACTGGTTGCGAGTCAATCTGGCAGCAGAGATTTCAGAACTTCAAACAGCAGCAGCCAAAGGGAGGCCAGGAACCCAAACCGCAATAGACCGTGACCGCTTGATTGCAAGCAAACAAAGACGCCTAATTCACATAGAGACGGCCCAACACTTTATCTACAGTCCGTCTGGAGACAACAAGGGTCGTGACTCGCTAAATCACAGCGAAGTTATCGCGATCACATCAAACTTCCTTGCAACGAAGCCTGTTCTAGCTAAAGTGCTTGTAAGTCGTTTTCCAATTCTATTTATCGACGAGAGCCAAGACACGAATAAGCACCTAATGGACGCGTTTCTGGTCGTCCAGAATGCACACAACGAGCGGTTTTGTCTTGGTCTATTTGGTGACACGATGCAACGTATTTACTCCGATGGGAAAGTACGCCTTGCCGAGTCAATTCCTGACAACTGGGCCAAGCCTGCAAAGAAGATGAACCATCGCTGCCCAAAACGCGTCATTCGTCTGATCAATCGTATTCGTAGTGCGGCAGACACACACGTGCAAGTCGGCCGCTCGGACAAACCGGAAGGAGTAGTTAGGCTGTTTGTCTTACCCAATGCAATGTTGAATGTGTCTGATCAAGAGTTTGATATCGCAAAGAGTATGGCAATCGCCGCCGACGACACCGATTGGATTTCGGAAAATGGAGGCTACAAAACACTCATTTTGGAGCATCAAATGGCTGCCCGCCGTATGGGCTTCGAGGCCATGTTTGTCTCGCTTTATAAATCCGGCCGCCTGAAAACTTCGTTAATTGATGGGGACTTAGCTGGCCTTCGGTTGTTTGGCAACGATGTCTTGCCGCTAATTACAGCTATGCGCAGGGATGACTCGTTCGAGGTTGCCGAAATTGTGCGCCGCCGATCTCCACTTTTGAACGAAAAATTGCTTGCCTCACTTGGCACGGATCAACTTGCACAACTAACAAAAGCGAAGGCAGGTGCAGATGCACTTGTGCATCTGTGGGATGACGGTGCCAATCCAACTTTTCAAGACGTGTTGAACTCCATCGCTGAGTCCAAGCTGTTCATGATTCCTGATGCCCTTCTAGGGTTTACTGGCGAAGACCACGTCGATCATGGAGCTGTAGCAGATACACCGGTCGAAGATGAGGATGAGTTAACAGAGCAGGAAAAAGAACTTGCTGCTTGGCGCGAATTTCTGGTGACTCCTTTTGATCAGATCAGTGCTTATATGCAATACGTGACTGGCACATCCAAATTTGGAACTCACCAAGGCGTTAAAGGCCTTCAATTTCCTCGGGTAATGGTAGTCATTAGCGACGATGAGGCAAAGGGCTTTCTATTCAGTTATGAAAAGCTTTTTGGTGCGAAGGCAAAGAGCACGACCGACATCAAGCATGAAAGCACTGGAGAAGAAACGACGATTGACCGCACGCGTCGACTTTTCTACGTTACTTGCAGCCGTGCTGAAAGCAGTTTGGCAATCGTCGCTTATTCACAGGACCCTGCCGCAGTGAAAAGGCAGGTGCTACAGGAAGGCTGGTTTGAAGAGTCGGAAGTAATCACTCTTTGAGCTTGCTCCAATATTCACCGCAGCATTGCGTAATGAGGATAGCCATGTTTTTAGGCACGTCGCCTATTGGTCAGACAGCGTCCGGACTATTGTTTGAGCCGAGCATGAACTCTCGCGTCGCGCCATCATCGGCAACTTTGTTACTGCAGTTTTGATACCCATCCAACCAACAAAAAGAGATCCAGTCACCATGCATGAAATCATCTGCCCACACTGCACCACAATGGAGGCCAAGTTTGCCGAGCTGCCGGGCACTAGCGCCTCGTAAGTATGCAAAGAACCGGGGCAAACTATCACTATTTAAGGGTGCGGATTTTTTCGGAGATATCTGTGCGAGCGGGGTCTTTCTTGAATGCCTCTTCCAATATTTCCAGCGCTTGATTTTTCCTACCGTAGCTTAGGTAGATTTCTGCC